>JAKVBD010000214.1 GCA_022446985.1 Lentisphaerales bacterium | reverse complement strand
TCCTGATGCCAGATTTTTTACTGAAATAGAAAGATTTGATAGACATCTTGAAAAGCTTCGTCGCAATGATAAGAAAATCGACTTTGTGTCAATTTGTTCTCCCAATTATCTACATGATTCACATATTCGCTTGGCTCTGAGATTAAAAGCTCATGCAATATGCGAAAAACCACTCGTGATCAATCCTTGGAACCTTGATGCTCTTCAAGAATTAGAAGAAGAGCACAATACCAATGTTTATACGATTCTTCAGCTTAGGCTTTTGCCTTCTATGATCGATTTAAGGAAGAGTTTCGAAACTCAGCAGAATCGTGAAAAAGTAGAAATAAATCTTAAGTATATCACTCGTCGTGGACAATGGTATCACACTTCATGGAAAGGAGATGAAAGTAAGTCGGGTGGAGTCGCCATGAATATAGGTATTCATTTCTTTGATTTACTCATTTGGCTTTTTGGAGATGTTGAAAATTTGCAGATCAATCTTCGCCATAAAGATAAAATTGCAGGTAAACTTGAACTTGAATGGGCGACAGTGAATTGGCAATTATCTGTTGATGAAAAAGATTTACCAGAGCAAACTCGGGCAGAAGGGAAATACGCTTACAGATCGATGACACTACAAGGTGAAGAGATTGAGTTCAGTAATGGATTTACAGACCTTCATACTAAGTCTTATCAAGAAATTTTAAATGGTGATGGTTTTAGAATTTCAGATGCCAAAAAATCTGTAGATTTAGTTTATAAAGTCAGGACTGTTGGTTTGACGTAGGTTGACGTGGGTTTACGATTGGTTGACATAGTTTAAGAGAAATTGGAAGTAATATACTTTTTAAGGGTGAATGAATGGGGCCGTATGAGAATTTAAGGGTGTGGCAATCTGCAAAGAGTTTAGCAGTTGAAGTTTATAAAATGATCAAAGATAATCAAAAATTGAGTGTAGATTACGGCTTGAGAGACCAAATGCAAAGAGCAGCAGTCTCAGTGCCTTCGAATATAGCAGAGGGAGAAGTTTCTGGGAGTACGAAAAATTCAATTAGATACCTGCGTATAGCGCTTGGGTCGTTGGCGGAATTAAAAACTCAGATGCTAATCGCTCAGGAAATAGAGTATGTCAAAGATGAAATTGGCTCAGGCCTTATCAATAAGATGACAGACTTAGAAGTTAAAGTTAGAAATTTAATCCAGGCTCGCTCTTAATATGCCCACCAACGTTCCTCCATCGCCTTCCAATGTCAACCCATCGTCTTCCAACGTCTTTATCCATGAATCATCCTATATCGATGAAGGCGCCAAGATTGGAAAAGGAACTAAAATCTGGCACTTCTCGCATATATCAGGCAAAGCAGAAATTGGCGAAGACTGTAAATTCGGCCAGAATACTTTTGTTGCAGATCATGTTAAAATTGGCAACAACTGCAAAATCCAAAATAATGTTTCCATTTATACTGGAGTAGAGCTGGAAGATAATGTTTTTCTCGGTCCATCCTGTGTGTTGACTAACGTTACAAACCCTCGTTGTGAAGTAAATCGGCAAAGCGAATATAAAAAAACTCTCATCAAAAATGGTGCTTCGATTGGAGCCAATGCCACAATAGTTTGTGGAGTGACCCTAGGTGAGTACTGCTTCATTGCTGCTGGGGCAGTCGTCACCAAAGACGTACCAGACTTTGCCATGATTGCCGGAGTGCCCGGAAAAATTATTTGCTGGATGAGTAAAGAAGGGGAGAGGTTGGAGTTTATCAATTCTAACATAACTCAATCAGGCCAGTATAAGTATCAGTTGAACGGCGAAAAAGTAACTGTTATTCAGTGAGTAAATTCTTAAAATCACCAACTCTTAGTTTCATTCAGTATCTATGGTGTAATTACCGTAGATACATGGTTTCCGGACTAATTGTATTGACAATTGGTGCATTTGTTGATGCGTCCTCTGCCTTTCTGGTAGCTCCAATCTTTGATTTAATTTTAAATGAACAATCACATGGTCAAGAGTATACCAGCTTAACCCAAAATGTATTTAAAGTTTTTGATTCTTTAGGAATATCTCAGACAACGACTTCAGCACTGATTGTTTTCTTACTAATTTATATTTTTAAGAGTCTACTATCGGTTGTCGCTGGATGGTATGAGTCAATAATCAGGGCATCTTTGATCAAAGGAATGACAGTCAATTTTTTTCGGTCGGTTGTTAACGCTGATTGGAAGTTTTTTCTTAATAAGAATCAAGGCGATTTTATTAACAGCATTACTAGAGAGTCTCAGTATCTAGGCTTTGCTTATCAGGCATTAAATAGCTGTATTGTTGCTGTTTTCCAGATGTTGACCTTTGGTGGGATTGCATTCTATGTTTCTGGAAGACTTACAGCAATCTGTGTCTTAGTCGCCTGTATATTTGCTATTCCGATGTTGATCGTATCAAAACTTAATTACAGATGGGGTAAAGAAAATGTAAAGTCTGCTGCCTTATCAAACTCAATTACTCAAGAGTCATTTTCTCTGGCAAAAGTAATTCAGGCCTTTAGTTGCCAGAACAATTCAATTCAAAAGTTGGAAGCTCAACAAGAAGTGCAGAAAAGGTTGGGAATTAGATTTTTTACCATTGCTAAAGCAATGCAAGAATTTTATTATCCTTTGGGTTTAGTGAGTGTAATTGCCGGGTATTATTTTTCTAAATACTACAATATTCCATTCACTGAACTAACTGTTATCCTGTATTGCTTATGGAAATGTGTACCTTACATGTCAAGCTTCTTGAGAAGCAAAGGGCAACTTGGACAATATTTGCCAAGCTTTGAGAACATTAGAGATTTAGAGCAGGAAGCTATGCTGCATGCTTTACCTGCTACTGGAGAAAAGTTTTCGAAGTTCAAAGATACAATAGAGTTAAAAAATATAAGCTTTGCCTATAGTGATTCTTCTGAGCCTGTAATTGAGAGAATAAATTTAAAAATCCAAAAAGGACAAATGATCGCTCTTGTTGGCAAGTCCGGAACAGGTAAGTCAACACTGGCAGATATTATCATGGGTTTTCATAAAGCTCAATCAGGACAAATGTGTGTAGATGGAAAAAACTTTAATGATATTAATTTAAAGTCTTTCAGAGAAAATTTGGGATATGTCCCGCAGCAAAGTGTTTTGTTTAATGACAGTATAAAAAATAACCTCATTTGGGCTAATAATGATGCAACCGAAGATGATATTATAGAAGCCTGTAGATTAGCCAATGCTTATGAATTTCTTGAAAAGTTGCCTGAGAAGTTAGATACCATTGTTGGTGATAGAGGAATTAAGCTTTCAGGTGGGCAGGTACAAAGAATAGCAATCGCCAGAGCGATTCTCAGAAAACCTGAAATATTGATATTGGATGAAGCCACCTCAGCCTTGGACTCTGAATCAGAACAGCAAATTCAAGAAGCAATCGAAAAGATTGCAGGTTCTACCACAATGGTTATAATTGCTCATAGGTTATCAACAATAAAAAATGCCGATATGGTTTATGTTTTAGGGGATGCAAAGGTATTAGAAAGTGGAAGCTACGAAAACCTCAAAATGAATGAAAAAAGTTTATTAAGTTCAATGTTAGAGAAACAGATTAATTAGAAAGAATGTATTACATATTATTACCTGCTTATAATGAAGAAATTTCGATTGATCCTTTATTGAGTAAAATAACCAATGAGTTTTCACAATCAGATATAGATTATCATATAATCATTTGTGATGATGGAAGTACGGATAACACAGTAGAGAAAGTAAATGATTGGAAATCTAAAGTACCATTAACTCTTATTACACACAAGATAAATAGAGGCTTGGGAGAAAGTGCTAGAGACTTATTTGAAAAGGCAGTTGAGTTAGCCAATGATGAAGATGTTATTATAAGAATGGATTGTGATGACACACATGAACCCAAGTTTATTATATCTTTAGCTGAGAAGTTAAAAGAAGGTTATGATGTTGTCATAGCATCTAGATTTGCTAAAGGCGGAGGACAAATGGGAGTTAATACTTACCGGAGCTTTTTAAGTAGGGCAGCAAATTTATTTATGAAAGTTGTCTTTCCTGTCAAAGGACTAAAAGAATACTCGTGTGGCTATAGGGCTTACAGAGTTTCAATTATAAAAGAAGCTCTAGATTTTTATGGAAATCTTTTTATTCAGCTTAAGGGGCTTGGGTTTACCTGTACTTTAGAAAAAGTAGTGAAGTTGAAAATAATAGGGGCTAGATTTGGAGAAGTTGCTTTTTTACACCGTTATGATCAGAAGAAAAGTTCTTCTAAAATGGTAAGTAGTATTACCACTCTTGGCTACATCACGATGGCACTACTTTATCATTGGCCATTTGGAGGTTGGCGTAGAGTTTATAAACTGAAATATAAAAAGTATAAAGAGTCGAAGTAAAGCATTATGTGTGGAATTGCTGGCATCATTTCAAGTTCTGGTCAAATAACAGACTCTCATAGAGAAATTGTAAACTCTATGAAAAAGAAGATACAGCATAGAGGCCCAGATTCAGATGATACCTTACTGCTGTCAGGGGCGGTTTTTGGACATCAGAGGCTAGCTATTATCGACTTGGATCATGGTGTACAGCCTTTTACGTCCGTTGATGGGAGATATGTTTTAGTTTTTAATGGCGAGATTTATAATTATCTTGAATTAAGGCAAAAGTTGATACAACAGGGAGTTCACTTCAAGACATTTTCAGATACAGAAGTCTTACTTCATATGTTAATTATGTATAAAGAAAAATGCCTGAATGATCTCTTGGGCATGTTTGCTTTTGTTTTCTATGATACAAAAACAGAAGAGTGGCTGATGGCTCGCGACCAATTTGGGATTAAGCCACTCTATTATTGTAGAAATCAGGATCAAGAAATAATATTTGCATCAGAAATTAAAGCTTTACTTGCACATCCAGATATTTCAGCAGAATTAAATAATAAATCTTTAGGGCACTATTTAACATTTCAGTTTTGCTTAGGCAATTTAACTTTATTTAAAGATATATTAAAAGTAGAGCCTGGTTATTATATTCTGGGTAAAGGCAAAACGGCTGAAGTTCCTGTAAAATATTGGAATCTAAACTTTGAGATTGACCATTATAGTATATGGCTAGTGTCCCACTATTAGAGACTACGGCAAGATGTTGCCATTGTCCTGTCTTCAGAATTCCAGAAGAAGTATTACGATAATTTGCAGAACCAGACCAAGTGTAAAATCTAATAGTCCCATCAGACTTATACCCAAAACTAACATTAACAACCCCCTTGGAAATAAGTGAAGTGAATCTATATTCATCTCCACCAGTTGTTGATGCATTGATTGAAATAGAGGGTGGTGCGTATTACAAGTGTATTGTTGGACAGGCTGGAAATACAGGAAATGCTACTGGTAGTCGAGAAGGAAAAGGTGCAAATGGTTGTGGTGCATCGCCAGGCGT
>JAKVBD010000213.1 GCA_022446985.1 Lentisphaerales bacterium | reverse complement strand
AGCGTATAGAAAAAAGAAAAGCCGACTGGCGATCTGTCGGCTTTTCTCGTTTTATAGGGAAATTTGTTTAGCTGACTCTGAAGTGAGTAATCTCACCCGAAGCGCCTTCGATGAAACGAGCCAGTGGAGTGTCACACTCAGAATCATTGATCGCATCATTGAGTCTACCGGCTTTAGCACCGTCAGCTGGGCCTTTGTATAGGCAGAAAGTTTTTTGACTGTTAGTTAAGGCTTCCATACCCCAACTCCAACGCTCTTCTGGTGCGTAAGATGCACGAGCACGGAATAACCAGTCGCCAGGAGCACAGGCTTTATCCAGTTCAGCAGATCCAGGGAAAAGACTGGCGATGTGACCGTCATCACCAAAACCCAGAAGAAGCATAGCAAGTGAAGGAAGTTTATCTCCACCAAGAACTTTCTGGTAATCTGCGCCTTGAGTCTGGTTATCTTCACAAGGAAGTGGAAGAGCCTTCAAACCACAGGAATCTATCGCATCTTTCATAGCACCAAAGTTACTGCCTTCATCCTCATAAGGAACAAGTCTTTCATCGATAAAAGTAAATACGACATGATTCAGCTTATCGGCATTCTCAGTTGTTGAAATGGCTTTGAGCAATGGAGGAAGGGTTGAACCTCCGGAAAGACCGACATATAGATTGCCAGTTGCACCTTCCTGTGCTTTTAACATCTCTTCAACAAACAGCTCGGCGAGCCCTGCGTAACTTGTTTCTTCAACTGCTGACATATTGTCTCCAAATCTTTAATGGGCCTAAAGGTAGTCGCGAAAATATCGCTGTCCACTCAGGCTGTTAAAAAATTAACAGCTTTCAAAGAGCTTGCATGTAAGTTACTTAAACAGGATAGAGTTCATACACAGTCACACCGTTTATTGTAAACTTAAAATAAAACTACCATTAAGTTTTTTATTTCTGTTAAAAAAGTTTAAGTGAATATTCTAATCAAATCAATATTTACTACTGACCTAGAAACTTAAAACGGTCATAAGTTTGCTTGAGTGGATGGTTCTCTTTGTTACCATCGATCAGAGAGCTGCACCACTCAGCTAATCTACGCCCTAATCGGCGACAAGATTCTTTATCGCGATCTTCTCGAGGTTCACCAGCAACCACACTGCCATAGTGAGGTGAGAATTTTTTATCGATGTAATCTGTTACCCCAAAGGTCAAAAAACCGTAATTCATAAGAATGATTAATAAAGTCATACAGGTCAGCTCATGACCTCCGCCCCAAGCTCCGGCACTGCTAAAAGCACAACCGATTTTACCGTCGTTCTTGCCCCAGCCTTCAGGAGGAAGGTTATCCCACCATTGCTTCATCTGGTGTGAAACAGTGCCGTAATTTGTGGGAGAGCCAATAGCTATGCCATCGCACCAGGCAAGATCTTCATAAGTAGCTTCAGTGACCGATAAATTGCGAATTTCGGTGCCATCTAGAGAAGCTGCACCTTCAGCGACAAGCGCTGCCATCTTGGCAGTATTGCCATCATTACTATGTGAAAGAACGAGTATTTTAGCCATAAATAAATCCTTTTTCCCAAGTTATCGGCAACTAGAGATTATTTATAGGCTGGACTTTAAAAAATTTTGTGAAGATTACGACTCTGACTCGGCCTTGATCTCTTCGAGTTCTTCCCAACGCGCATACAGAGTCTCGATTTCCTTTTTCAGATTTTCGAGTTTCTCCGTAAGTTCAACGGCATCGTCACCATGCTTGGTATAGAAATCCGGCTGATTGAAAAGTTCATTCAGTTCTTCAGCTTCAGTTTCCTTCTCAAGAATGGTTTCTTCCATGGTCTCAAGTTCGCGCTCTTCCTTCCATTTCAACTTGCGTTTAGCTTGTGCTTTAGGAACTGCTTTAGGCTTAGCCTTTTCAACTTTAGCGACCTCTTCTTGAGCCTGACGCTCTTGACGCTTTTCAAGGTAGTAATCGTAATCACCTTCCTGATAGGTGAGCTGGCCGTTACCTTCAAAAGCAAGAATACCATGGCAGACCCTATTTAAAAAGTAACGATCGTGACTGATGAGAATCACGCAACCGGCAAAGTGCAGCAAGGCTTCTTCCAGCATACGCAAAGTCTGCAAATCCAGATCATTCGTAGGTTCGTCGAGAATGATAAAATTACCGCCGCGTTTAAGAATCTTAGCTAAAAGAAGTCTATTTCTTTCACCACCAGATAAACGCGAAATTTTAGTGTTTATCTTCTGATCTGTAAATTGAAAGCGACGCAGATAACCTCTAACAGAAATCTTTTCTTCACCGACAATAACAAAATCATTGCCTTCAGACATTTCTTCAAGAACACTTTTCTCCGGATCCAAATGCAGGCGATTCTGATCAACGTAGTTAAACTGCGTTCTCTGGCCAATCTCAACTGTTCCTCTATCCGGCTCAAGGTTACCTAGGATAATATTAACAAGGGTGGTCTTCCCCAGGCCATTTCGACCTACGATGCCAATGCGAGTATCCGGCTCAAATTCCAGATTGAGATCTTCAAAAAGAGTCTTGCCTTCAAAGCCTTTGGAGACGTTTTCAAGGTGGACTGTTTTATTGCCTAAAATAGGTGCCGTTGGAATGATCAGTTCTAAATCTATCTCTTTCTTTAGGTCACCTTTCTTGGCTTCGTCATGATAACGCTGCAGGCGGCTTTTGGACTTAGTTGTTCTGGCTTTCACACCAGCACGAACCCAGGCCAGCTCCTTTTTGAGGTGCTGCTGACGCTTATGCTCAACGACTTCAGCTGCAGCCATTTCATCAGCCTTCTGAAGAAGATACTTGGAGTAGTTTCCAGGGTATTGCTGAATACGGCCGGCTTCGACTTCAAAAATTTGTGTACTGACGCGATCAAGAAAATAACGATCGTGTGTTACCAAGAGTAAAGCGCCCTGAAATCTATTCAGAAAAATTTCCAGCCATTCAATCGATTCAGTATCGAGGTGATTGGTAGGTTCATCAAGAATCAAAAATTCTGGTCTTGAAATAAGTGCCTTGCACATCGCCACACGCCTTTTTTCACCACCAGACAATTCTCCAGCTTTTTGATCGGCAGATGGAGTACCGATGGATTGCATAAGAACTTTGGCTTCTTGCTCGAGGTTCCAGCCATCCAAGTGCGTTATCTGCTGTTCAAGTTGAGCTGCTTTTCCAGATGCCGGATCAAGAGATTCATACTCTTCAATCATCGCCAGGATATCGGCCGTACCATTAAGAATATTTTGTTGAACAGAAGCATCCTCATCCAGTTCAAAATCTTGAGGCAGGTAGCTTATTCGCAGGTTTTTCTTTTTAGAAATATCACCAGAAGAAGGAGCTTCGACTTCAGCAATTATCTTTAGAAGGGTTGATTTACCGGCACCATTACGACCCACTATACCAACGCGGTCATTTTCGTGAATCGTCAAAGACGCATTATCGAAAATAGTCATCGTGCCATAAGTTAAGCACAATTCATTGACGCTTAAAACAACTGTACCGCGATCGTCTGCCATGTATACCTTCCATTTATTTTACCCGACTTTAGATCGTGTTGCATAAAAGTAAATCTTTCACCTGATCATAAAGAAATATTATCTTTGTACAACCTGCTGAAATAAACCTGAAGCAAAAAGATATTTGAAATATAAAAAAATAATTTTTTTTGCATTTAAGTTTTAAATCTATTATTAGTAAAATATCTGGGGCAAATAAGAACTTAAGAGTTAGGACTCATATGCTGTCTTTGTTAAATAGAACATTGTGCGAAATTATGAAACAAATGTTCTCAATGGACTTCATAGCTCAGAATTCAAACAAAAATAATTGTTTACCTGATTGTGAAGGAATCATGTCCTTCATCCATTTTAACAGTTCTGATTTTCGAGGTGATATATGTTTGAGTATGAGTCACGAAAGTTGTAGAAGAATGTTAGCGCAGCATAATTTAACTGCCAATAGTAACGACTTTGAAATCCTCATGCGATCGACTGTTGGAGAAGTCTCAAATACACTGGCCGGCGAATTTTTAGCTTTACCCCAAGTTAGGCAGACTTTCGGTCATGTAGAGGTTCACCCGCCAATTATTCTCGATGACCATGTCAAAGATAATCCTGCATTCCCCTTGGTTCAGGGCTACTGCGGTAAAATCCAATTTGACGAAATAGAAATATTGACTTTCATCTCAGATAATTTCAGTAGCCTCCAAGAATCTGATCAATATTCTGCTTAACCAGCATAATCAACCACTTTGGCTTGTTATATGCTTTCATTATTTGACGAATGTTTAAGTTTTGTATTAAGGAATCTCCATGATCAAGTTTTTTACAATAATATTTTTGCTGGCTCTAGCTCTTAGCGCCTCCGACAAGCCAAATGTCATCTTGATCATGACCGATGATCAAGGCTATGGAGACTTTGGTAACAAAGGCAATCCTCTCATTCAAACTCCAAACATCGATAAGATGGCAACAGAAAGTTTTGAATTCACCAGATTTTATGTAAATGCTGTTTGCTCTCCGACGCGTGCCTCTGTTATGACAGGCAGACAAAGTTACCGTACCGGTGTGACAGACACCTGGATTGGCCGCTCAACCATGTTTGCAGAGGAAATTACCATCGCTGAAATCCTTAAAGATGCCGGTTATGGTACGGGACTTTTTGGCAAATGGCACCTGGGTGACAATTACCCTTACCGCCCAATGGATCAGGGTTTTGATAAAGCGATTTACCATAAAGGTGGTGGTCTTGGGCAGCCTGCTGACCCTGTAGAAAATGAAAGACGCTATACAGATGCAATCCTTTTTGATAACGGCGAAGCGATTCATACAAAAGGTTTTTGCTGTGACGTCTACTTCGATGAGGCCATGAAATGGATGACTGCCCAGAAAAATGACGATAAACCTTTCTTTGCCTTTATCGCTTCAAATACACCTCACTCCCCTTTCCATGACGTCCCGCAAAAATGGTACGACTACTACCGCCAAAAAGATCTGGGGAAAGCCAACTTCAAACAAGACAAAGGCCACAAAATCCTAGGAAAAGATGATAACGACAGAACGGCTGCCATCTATGCCATGGTTTCAAATGTCGATGACAATGTCGGCCGCCTGTTCTCTTACTTGAAAGATCAGAAACTGGACGAAAATACTCTGGTCATCTACATGAGTGACAATGGTCCTCACGGTTACCGTTATGTAGGTGGCTTCAAGGGTACTAAAAGCATGAATACTGAAGGTGGCCTCAGAACTCCGATCTGGTTTTACTACCCTAAAGAATTCAAAGCAGGTGCTACAAATAGCAGTCTGGCAGCCCATGTTGACATTATGCCAACACTTGCTGAATTCTGCGGAGCTAAAATGCCAAAAGACAAAACAATTGATGGTATTTCTCTTCTACCGGCTCTCAAAGGCAAAGTAATGAATAAAAGAAAAAATGCCGTTATCATTCAGTCTCATCGCGGTACTCAACCGGAGCATCTGATTAACACTGCCATTTATCGCGATCA
>JAKVBD010000212.1 GCA_022446985.1 Lentisphaerales bacterium | reverse complement strand
AAAAGACAAATGGAGATGTTACAGTTCTATTTCATGGAGTTTGCCACCTATGAGGAACTCGAAGAAGCTTTTGCCGAAAACAAGAAAGGCTGATTTTTCTGGGTGCCGCGGTTATGCAACACCAAAAAATACATCCTGCCTGGATTCGATAATAAATTTATCGGACGCAAACCCCTGCCTCGATGAGTTTAAGGGGGTTGCCAGGGACCATGCACAAGGCTGACCGGATATCTAAAGATCCTACTGTGCCGAACACTTCTGAGACAATGTCCCAAAAGCAGCCTGTTAAAATGGTTGCAAATCTCAGTAAAGAAGCTCGAGAACTGCCATACTTTCGTCTTCCATGGATGGATCAAAATTATGACCGCTGGAGTCAGACAAAAATCAAGCGCAGTTAACTCTCTTCAAAACAGTTAAAAGCCTTACCCAAATCGATAATAACAAGCACAAAATCTAGCCGGGAATCGGTGATCAAGGAAGAAAAAACTGCTGTTCATTGGAAGGCACTGTGGCGGGAATGTTGTCGTATGAGCTCAATGCTTATCTAAATAGAGATGACAGTAAAGCCGAGAACAGTCTGCCAAACAAGTGATGTTTCAATATTCCGGATCCGTTCCATTGGGCGGACCAGGAGCGGAAAACAAAGACTTTGAATTGGGACTGGACCTGACCAGACTTGCCGAACAGAGCGAGAACAGCGTTGAACAGGTTTTAAAGGATCTTCATCTCGGAAAAGCAAAAGTGGAAGTAAGTTTTTCACCACGCCAAAGGGGGCGTAAGAAGAGAAAAAAAGCAAGGTAGAGATAAAGGGCGCGCTTAAAGAAGTGGAACTCTTATTTTGGAATAGCCGTGGTAAAAAGATTGCCAGTAAAAAGCTTTTACCAAAAGAAAAAACGTTGACGCAGCCGCTGAAAATAAATTATCCGCTTTAGTTAGTGGTCTTCTTAGGATGGTGGATAAGCTAAAAGCATTTGTTTAAAAAGTTTCATTTATTTTTGTTTTTCAATGGGAAAAATGTCCCACTCTCCGGGAGGTAGGGTAAAGAATGACGGGATTATCAAATGAAATTATTTACTCTATTACTATTTCTAACTTTATTTTGTGCTGCAGAACCCATCACTCTGGGCTCAGGGGACTGGCAGTTTGAATTTAAGCCAAACGCTATTCAACTCCCCAGAGAGCACGCTGAACTTGTTCAGGATTATCACGGCATAGCAGTCGACAAGCAAGGCAGAGTCTATGTCGGTTACTATACGTGGAAAGCCAATAAAGAGACTCGGGCAGTAGCGCGCTTTATCTATCAACCGGATCAAACACCAGTATTTAAATTCGACAAACTTCTGGGGAATGCTTCCTGGAATAAAAACCGCCTTCATGGGCTGAATATAGTTACTATGCCTAATGGTCAGGAAAGGCTTCTTCTGGTTTATAATAAACAGCAGGTGATCCTTAGTGATCTCGATGGCAATACTTCTGTCGAGTACAGTTTTAATATTACAGATAAAGCCTTTAAGAAAGCTTCAGACGGTCACTATTCACCGAAAGCAAAAAATATCGGTGTTTATGATGGCTATGCGTCAAACAAACTTCACGAGATCAAACCGGAAGATGGGGGCATGACCGGTCACTCACACGGCAAAAAAGGCAAAGGTTATGAAGAAACCAATACCGCTCACGGTATGGGCGTTGATCCAAATGGTAACTATGTCGTAGCAGACAGGGGTAACAAAAGACTTGTTTGGCGCAATCCAGATTTTTCACCTATGGCTTCTGAAAAAGGTCCTAATCAACACGTGCAGCTTGCAACTCCGGGACTTGAAGTTTGCAATGTTCAGTTCAAAGATGATTTTGCCATATTGCCTTGTCTAAATTCGAGTCTGGCTTTTTTGAAAAAGTCAAATAGTGCAGAATGTGGTTATGAGCTGGATAGCTCCTTCAAAATGCCTCAAGAACTCATTAAAGAGGGGTTCGATGGCATCCACGACGCTAACTTTTCAATCGACAATAAGTATGTCATCGTTGCTGTTTGGCAACGCAAACGCAACATCCCACCGACACTGTTTGCTTTAAAAAAACTTGGCTCTGAGAGCAAATAGTCTTATCATTGGGTAAAAGCGAGGAAAGTTCTGTGGAAAATAAAGATATACAGGAAAGGTTTGTCAGGCTTTTTGGACAATTCCAGCCAGACTTACGCCGCTATATTTACTCCCTCTGCCACAACATGGGCGATACCGAAGACATCCTTCAGGAAACCTCTTTGGCGTTGTGGCGTAAATTTGATCAATATCAAAGCGATCAACCTTTTTTGAATTGGTCTTTTCGCTTCGCTTATTTTGAAGTTATGAAGTTTCGCGAGAAGCAAAAAAAGAAACACTACCTTTGTGAAACAACTCTCAAGATTCTTGCCGAGGAACATGCCGAACATATTGACATTCTCAAAGCTCAACGACGTGTTCTTGAGCAATGTGTGGCTAAACTTTCAGAACGCGAAAAAGAACTGATCGCGCTGCGCTATGGTCAGAAATTAACCATTACTAAAATCAATGAGATGTTCTCTGAGACCGGTAAGAAAATATACCGGGCCTTTGAGCGTATCCGTTATAAGCTCTATGAATGTGTAGACTTGACCCTTACTGAGGAGGGTTGGAAATGACCGACGATACAAAACTTAAAAAACTTATCTCAGCTATCCTGGATGACACTCTGACTGAAGAGCAGGCTAAAGAGCTGGATGATACCCTTCAAAGTAGTCCGGAAGCTCGCGAGAAATACCGTCGCATGGTAGACATACACTTCACTTTGAATGAAATTTCAGAAAATAAAGAGATCGTTGAATTCTCGGATCTTCCTTCGCCTGAAAAATTCCCTGAGGAGTTTCGCTCGACCCGCAAACAGCTTTTCTTCTTTCAAGCTCTTGCGGCTTGTATGGCGATCGCCTTTACAGTGGCTTTTTTCAACACCAAAGAAGTTATTAAAGAAGTAGAAGTCGTAAAAACAGTTAAAGCTAAAACTCCTCTGGCAACAGTCGCCAGTATTAGTGAAAATATTAAATGGAAAAGTACAGCCAAAGAAGAAGGCGCTACCATTTACGAGGAAGAGCTCATTCTTGAAGAGGGGGAGGTCACCCTCACTTACAAACATGGTGCAGAAATTAAAATTCAGGGACCGGCCCACTACAGTCTAAAATCTCTCGAATTGGCCGAACTCAGCTATGGCCAGCTTGCTGCCAAAGTTCCGGAAGCAGCTCAGGGTTTCACCGTCGAAGCGCCGAAAGCTGCTATTGTTGATCTGGGTACTGAGTTTGCAGTGAATGTCAATAAGCAGGGGCAGAGTCAGGTCTATGTTTATGAAGGTGAGGTTTCCAGTTCTCTCTTAAATGACGATGGCACCACTCTTATGAATGCCAGTCTCTACGACGAAGAAGGCATGATAATCGATGCCGAAAAGCAGACAGTCTCTGAACTAACTGAGAGCCTTAACTTTATTCGTGTGGACCCAAAGAGTGGTAGTCAGTTACAGGTTTCTCAGGAGTATATCAAGGCTGTTAAAGCTGCGTCTCCTTTAGCTTATTGGAGATTCGAAAATTTAGATCAAGGGCGTATTAAAAATGAAATGGATCAAAGGTTTTCAGGTAAGTTGACTCATAAAGCCCGTATTGAAAATAACACCTTCAGAGTTGACAAAGGCAACAATGGAGCCTTTTATGTCGATGAACTGCTGCCGGCAATTAACAAAGAAGAGTACACCATAGAGCTGTGGCTAAACGCGGCTGAACATGGCGGTGAAATGTCTTTGATATCTCTCATTCAACCAGAGCCGGATAGCAAAGGGCGTGCTCTTCACCTGACTTATTCGCAACTCATGTCAAATAAGAAGCGCCTTCGTCACCTGCCATTTGATTTCCGTTTTTCACACCGTTATCCAGCGACTGTTAGCACCGGTAAAAATGCCTTTGCCAAAGAAGCGTATATTCCAGGAAAGTGGTATCACTTTGTTAGCGTTAGAAGCAAGAATTCTTTTAGTCTTTATATAAATGGTATGCTCAAACAGACTATTGAAGAATCGTCAAATAACGATGAGCTTGACTACCGTTTTTATATGGGGAAAATCGACCCATTCAGAAACTATCGACAATTTATCGGTTCTATCGATGAAGTCGCCATTTACAAAAAAGCTCTTTCGCTTCAAGAAATAAAAAAGCACTTCGAGTTGCTCGAGGTGAAATAATTCACCGTCTAATCAATTTAGATTTTAATCTACTTAGAAGTAATAAACCGACCTTAAGGTATTGGGATCTGATTTGTTAAAAGTATAAAATTAAATTTCGCAAAAGCGTTAAAGAATAAATTATACCGGATAGCAGACATATTAAAAACGTTTATACTTGTTCTTCTGTTAGAGCCACAGAAAAGCCGAATGTTATTGTTATCGGCTGCTCTTCAGTATTTGTGGGTAACTAAGGCTTTTTACTAGAACTCAGATTCGACTTTTTATCTTCAGAATGTTTCTCCAGGCAAAATCGGGCAAGGGTGAAGCCTTCATTAAGAAGAGGGAGTAAAGACTGGGAAGTGGAAAAGTATCGGCCGAATCATTGCCGACAGTATTGGTTTGACACTGGGGGCAAGGCTTATGGTGATAGGCAGCCAGGATCTCGCTGTTATACTTGGCATTACTAAAGTCTTTGTCAGTTTGACCTTGATTGCATTTGGAACCAGTTTACCTGAGCTTTCTGCGTCTGCTATGGCATCCTACAAGAAGCAAACAGACTTTTGCATCGGGAATATCGTCGCTAGTATTATTTTTAATATGGGTATGGTCCTCGGAATTACCGCGGTATTCAGCCCGGTCATATTCGATAAAGCTCTTTTAAGCAATGAATTCATCTGGCTGGTAGCTATTTAATACTTTTTCTAGTGATGAGCTATAAAGGATACACCCTTACCAGAAGGGAAGGGGGCAATATTTTTTATTCTTTATTACCTGTTTACAGTCTCAATATATAGGCTTGAGAACAAAAGTGATCAAATTTCTAAGCTCTCATCTATGTCCGAAAAAGGAGCCGTACTCGCTCTAAAAACACTTTGAAATTGGCCTTAAGGATTAATTGTTAATTATTTATAAAGAATTAGTATTTTGAGTCAAAGAAATTTCAAAAAGCCCATCTTAAAAAACCAACAAAATATTATCAAATTGAGCTTAAAATCATGCTTGCATTGTGAATAGCTCAGACTATAGTTTGTGCATTCTGTCGCCTGGATGGCGGAATTGGCAGACGCAACGGACTTAAAATCCGTTGTCCTTTTGGACGTGTGGGTTCAAGTCCCACTCCAGGTACTCTTTGAGACCCAGTAGCTTATGGCTATTGGGTCTCTTTTTGTTTAGGAGGTTTTGTGCTTGGGGGGCAGTAAAAAGGACAGTGGAACTACCTGATTTTATTATTTTTATTAGTTTCTTCCTGAACTGGAGCAAACGAGGTGCTTATTATATAGATACTGAAGTTTGACAGTTCATTATCGAGCTTAAAAAACTAGTGGGCGCCACCTTATTCAGGCAGAAAAAGTGACCCAATGTGCTATATTGTAATTAGTTACAAATTAATTCCAAATACAG
>JAKVBD010000211.1 GCA_022446985.1 Lentisphaerales bacterium | reverse complement strand
AATTCGTAGGGGCTCATTTCTTCCAATATCATGACCAGCCAATGACTGGCAGAAATGATGGGGAGGCGCTGTTGCGCGGCTTCGTCGATGCAGTTGGTGCCCCAAATTATCGTCTGATAGAAGCAAATCGAAAAATCATTTTCAACTTATACGAAGACCGTTTTAATTACGTACTTCCCAAAAAGGGATTTTATAACACTTCTGTAACTCCTGTCGATGACTCTGCAAAGCAGACTCTTGGCATTCACCATTTCAGTGAAATGAGCCCCTACTTAACTAAAAAAATAGGATGGGGTCATGATTGTGATACTCAAGAGTACTCATGGGATAATTCTGCAAGTGTGAAATACGATGGTAACCACAAAGTCGAAGGAATCGGCTCTTATCGTTTCACTCTCAAAAAGGGCTGGTCTCGCTGGCTGATACAACTCAAACATAAAAAAACTATCGACTTCTCACCCTACTCTGCTCTTAAGTTTGCCATCAGTTCTAAAGATGCCGCTAAGTGGGATGCATTTACTGCCATTATCCAGGATTCTAAAGGCAACCACATAAGCATTCCTCTGAAGGACGCCGGCTTTAAACCCGATGGAAATTTTCACTGGATCCGCCTTGATTTAGCCGCGCTTAAGAAAGGCGGGATTGATGTCAGCTCCAGTAATACACTTCTGCAGATCAGCTGGGGCGGAGGTGTACAGCGCGGTCACAGCTTCAACCTCGACGGCCTGCATGTAGTTAAATAGTTCAAAAAATATTCGAATGGTGTTTGTCACCCGAATAAAAATTAGTAGCCACTAAAACAATTATAGAGAAGTAGTACAAATTTCGCTGTCATTAAAAGGTATTAGCTAAATTCTAAAACAAAATCACATAACAAGAAACTTCTCCAGACAAGCAGGAGATTTCAAACCTTATGTAAAAAAACAGAGATTTAAACAATATGATCATTACTAATCATGCAGGATTAAAGCCTGTTGCGCTAACCCTACTTGTGTTGATTCCTTCCGTTTCTTCCGCCTTCTCGATAGAGAAGAACACTCTTAAGATCATCAACTGGAACGTATTGTATGGATTCAACTACAATAAATCGATTGCCCAAGGGGTCAAATGGATAAAAGGACAGAATTCGGATGTTGTTGCCTTGCAGGAACTGAATGGACTCAATCTGAACAGTCTCAAAAACATGGCCAAGCAATGGGGACATGAGCATGCAGTTATCCTGAAAGAAGAGGGCTTTCCTGTTGGGCTTACATCACGAAAGCCCATTGAAGTCATTGAACGCAAGGTCGAAGGTTTTCATCATGGATATCTTCATGCCAAGACATCCGGAATTCATTTCTTTGTCGTGCATTTCTGGCCCTACAAAGACCATGAAGCGAAAGCAATAATCGAGAAAATTAAACCACTTCTCAAGCAAGGCAAGAAAGTAATTGTTGCAGGTGATTTCAACACCTATTCAGAAAAGGATAATGATTATCTGGCGACCAAAAAGAACCTCAGGTTTCCCGTCAGCGAGAACAAGCGATCGCTTTACAATGTTGTCAACATATTTGAGGCAAACGATTTTGTAGATCTGGTCTACAAACATGACAAGAAAGCAAAATACTCTTACCCATCACCCATTATTATGGCCACCAAAGGAACGAAGACACTGGAAGAGGTTAAAGCAAAACGGAAGCGGATCGATTTCATTTTTGCAGACAAGACACTGCAGACATTTTCCACCTCCGCAACGATCAAAATATCAAAAGAACTTGACATAATATCTGATCATTATCCCATCTTAGCCGAATTCAAGCTGCCGAGCGAGGCCAGGTCAACGAGGTAGACATCACATAACCAAGCAATAGGCACGTAGTCAGTGATAGCCGCGCCTGACGGTACACCTTAGGGAAAGGTTGATAGTTACCTTCTGAAGATCAGCTGGGGCGGAGGGCTACATCGCGGTCACAGTTTCAATCTCGACGGCTTGCATGTAGTTAAATCGATTAAGAAGTATCCGACAGGTGTGAATGACCTCATTTTTTCTGCGTAATTCAGAAATAGACAATAAAAACAATTATTTTTTTTAAATACTGTTAATGATTCCAAAACCTTTGCGTAAACCAGCCTAAAGGCCATCAATTAACATATGTGATAATGGGGAGATTATACTAAATCAAACCAGTGAGAAGGTATGATAAAATGAGTCACTCTAGTTAGTAAAAAAAACGTCAGATTCAATCAATTTTTAAAAAATTGTTTTCAAGGACAGAAATAATTACTGTACATAAATAGAGCAAGGAAAAATGAAAAAATTTACTTTATTAGAACTTCTTATTGTCATTGCTATTATTGCTATCCTGGTAACTATGCTTTTACCGCGATTACATCAGGCCAAAAAAGCGGCTGAACTGGCAGTTTGCTTGAGCAATGTAAAACAAATGGGAATTGCGTCATATGTGTACGCTCAAAAAAATAATAATCGAATGCCCTTTCCGAACTGGCATTCACAGGAAGGACCGCACGGCATGGACGGCCCCGGCTGGCTTTACGATTATCGAGTCGGTAAGCATCTGCCCGAGCATGTTGAGTACGGTGCCTTATGGCCTTTTCTTAAGTCGCGCGATATTTATCGCTGCCCCGGGGATACTCAAGATATGCATCTGCGTCCGGGCACCAATAAAATGACCTCCTACAGTGTAAATGGTTCCTTAACTGCCTTTGGCAACCCAAACTCATTTATTGGCACTTTTCCCTCGTATTCACTAAGCCGACTACCGAATAATGGCGTTTACATGTTTTGTCAGGACAAGACTGGAAATTGGAATGACGGTGCTAATTGGCCTACAGAAATTGGTAGATACTGGAATCCTGAAACCGGCCTCATACGGTATGTAGACAGAATGCCATCGCAGCACACATTTCTGAACAGAAAAAGGACCAATGTCTCTTTTCTCGACGGTTCAGCAAAGAGTGTCAGTGGAAGGACGTAGGAAAAATGGGAGTATGATCGGCCCGGACAGTTTTATTACAATCCGGCCTCACGGGGTGGGGATGCTCACAAATAAACAGGGACGTGGTCTAAGTCACAGCGGAATTGGCAAAGTGGATTTCAGTAGGAGGTTCTGGCTGAGCTCTTTCGCAGAAAGAGCTTGTCCAGCAGACCTTAGCCATCTGATTTTGCTTTTTATAAAAAGGACTCTTTGGAGACAGGTTGATAGTTGCTTTACTTCGTAGATTTTTTCCAGGACATTAGCATCAGCGCCAATAGCTTAGTTATCTCGAAATAAGAATATGCTTGTTAAGACTAAAAGACTGATAAGTCCAAGGGAAATATATTTTGTCTTAGGCATTTCTTCAGCGCTAATTCACGATTACACAAATTATTTAGTGAAGGAATCGACAAAATTTTCCGACTCTAATACTTTTTAAGGGAAAAACTCATAAACGTTCCTAAAGGCGTTCGGCTTTAAGTAAAAATCAACCGCGAAAGACTCCGAATACAATACTTTTAATACTTTTTCTAAAAACGCCTCAAGATTATCAATAATTTGTCAGCTAAGCGAATAATAATTTGTTCCCCTTGTTAGAACTTCCCAATGCTCTCGATTCACTTCTCAAATAATCAAGACACAGTAGGAGCAGAAATGAAGTTATTCTGGTTATTAAGCTTTTTAGTAATCCCGCATATCATGTGGGCAGGTAAACTCCCTGAGTTACCTCAAAATGCCGGAGGCGCCCTGCTCTATTTGGGCAATGCCCAAGAAGATGAAATTCAGCAGCTGGCTAAAAGTATTGCATCACCAAGATTAATAGGCCAGATACTGGTCGATGATGCCAACCTTATTTCTATTCGGGATTTAGTCGCACTGGAAAAGACCAAAGGCCAACTGGCCGTTCAGCCTTATAATGGCAAAGATATCCCGGTTATCAGCAGCTTAGCCAATTACATATTTTGCTCAGAAGGCGCCAAAGTCAGTCAGGAAGAGATCATGCGGGCTCTTGCTCCAAGAGGTATTGCCTACATTCAAAAAGGCGCCAATTGGCAAAAAATTATTAAGCCGGTTCCGGCAGATATCGATGACTGGACCCACGCTCTTTACGATCCGGCTAATACTGTCGTCAGTAAAGACACCAAGGTCGGTCCACCGAGACGCCTGCAGTGGATGACTGGCCCAGGCTGGTCGCGTTCGCATGAACATATGGTCAGCTTCAATGCCATGGTCTCGGAAGGCGGCATAATCTACTACATGGTCGATATGGGCTCGCGTTCTGCTGTAGCCTTACCGGCCCGCTGGACTTTAATAGCCCGCGACGCTTTTAATGGTAAAGAACTCTGGCGTAAAGAACTGGATTCCTGGATGAATCACATGTGGCCTTTGAAAAGTGGACCGACACAAATTCAAAGACGTCTGGTTGCAGTAGATGGCAAAGTCTACCTCCCTCTCGGAGCTACTGCTCCTGTTTCACAGCTGAATGGTCGTACTGGCAAAGTCCTGCAGACTTATGAGGGCACATCAAATGTCGATGAAATCCTCATCGATGGCGAACAAATGATTGTCCAGATGGGCGAACACGTTGCAAAACGCGAAGGTTACACCCATGACAAGTCCCATGTTTGGATGGCTGCCGGAGATGCCCGTAAACGCTTTGCCTGGGGCGATGAAAACAGACGAATTGCTTCGATAAATCCTCAAACAGGAAAAACTCACTGGACTTACGAAGCCCCATGTGTAGCGATGACTTTAACCCTTGATGAAAAGAACGCTTACTTCCTTGATGGAGCTAAAGCCAGAGCCATTAGCAAAGCCGAAGGAAAATTGCTCTGGGAGTCAGAAAAACTTGTTGAAGGTGACCTGATAAAACAAGGTGAACTTGCCGCCGGTTATGCTCCGACAATGCTTGTCTATGGCGGCGCTGTTATCTTCCAAATTCGCGAATCGAGAAAACCGGGAAAAATATTTGCCTTTGACCCGGTAAATGGCAAAACTCTATGGACTCAAAAACCACAGCACTCCGGCCATCACAGCCCGGAGGACCTGTTACCGGTTCAGGGTCTACTCTGGACTGGTGGTACTTACCGCGTCGCTAAGGATGGCGGCACTTACCAGGGGATAAATCCAAAAACCGGTAAGATTGAAAAAGAATTCCCACTTGATGTTCACCCTGACTACTGGTTCCACCAAAGATGTTATCGTGCAAAGGCGACTGAAAAGTACATCATGCCGGCAGCCACAGGGACCGAGTATATCGATGTTGCTCAGGGGAAATGGGACATCAATCACTGGGTTCGTGGCGGTTGTCTTTACGGCGTTATGCCGGCAAATGGCATGACTTATGTCCCACCAAACCCCTGTGCATGTTTTTCTGAAAGTCAACTTCGTACTCTTGGTGCCTTCGCTCCGGCTGAAGAAGGCGTCGATTACAAGAATATAGACACTTTAAACCGCCTGCTAAAAGGCCCGGCATTTGGCAAGATCAAAGACCGGCCAGCCAAGGCCTCAGATTGGCCTATGTATCGCAATACTATCGAAAGAACAGGAGCAACCGACAGTCAAGTTCCGTCTACCGTCAAAGAAAAATGGCGAGTGAAATTTGCCGGTAACATTTCAGCTCCGGTTTCAGCTCA
>JAKVBD010000210.1 GCA_022446985.1 Lentisphaerales bacterium | reverse complement strand
TCAGTTTAATGTTTTTTAGTTACGAAGTGGTACAAATAACTCGAACATTACTGGTACAAATAACTCGATCGCTAACACCGGAATTGTCGCATTTTGGAAAACTGGAATAACATCAGCAGCGATGAAAGGATTCAATAACAAAATTGGATGGTTAACAAGACAGGCTTATGGGTACCGAGATGAAGAATATCTTATCTTAAAGATATTCGATTTGCCGAATCTAAAAGTTGTAAAGGAATTATAGAGCTTTTACAGCAATGCACGAAGAGGCGTTTTTTCAGACACAAAAATACACCTTTAAGCTCAACACATTTAAGCTAAAACTCCCTTATGTAATATTTTAGAGTTTTTTTAGGGAAATCTTTCTAAATTGAGAATTAGAAGAAGGTTTAGTATGGCATGGCTGCAGGGCTCATGTATTTTAGTGAATAAAGTTAATCAGGGTAAAAAATGCGACCAAAGTGGCATACAAGGATGCAGTAGCAATGACGAATGAAGAAAGACTTAAATCTATTTTATATTATCACGACGAAACCAAACACTCCTTTAATCGTTATGCTCGTTCACTAGGCTACATGGACTGGGAGAACCAGCCCAACCCTTTTAGGATCTTCAAAGGATGTGAGTCTTCCCAGCTCATGTTTCAGGAAAACTTTGAGCCGAAGCCTCACAAAAATTTATTTTTTAAAAGTGATAATCCTATTCAGCCTTTTTCAATTGAGTCTATTAGTGAAATGATTGAATACTCAATGGCCCTTTCAGCATGGAAGCAAACCCAACAAAGCAAGTGGTCATTGCGTATCAACCCTTCCAGTGGCAATCTACATCCTACTGAATCCTACTGGCTTTTACCCAACTTGGACAAACTGGATGCCGGGCTTTACCACTACAACTCTCTGATGCACAATTTATCTTTGCGTAACAGCTACGATAAAGATCACTCCAATAGCTGGAATAGGCACTTTAGCAGCGAAGGCTTTTTTGTTGCACTCAGTAGTATTTTCTGGCGTGAATCCTGGAAATATGGTGAGCGGGCCTTTCGGTACTGCAACCATGACATTGGCCATGCTATTTCAGCCTTAAGCTTTTCAGCAAATCTACTTGGATGGTCACTACACTACATAGATACCACTGACGAGGAATTATCGACAATCCTCGGTTTAGATAAAACCACTTGGCATACTGACGAAAGAGAGGAGCCGGATGTTCTTTTCTGGATCACCGCTAATGATCAAAAAATCGAAACCCGTTCCTGTCCCCCTGAACTTTTAGAGGTTTCTAAAGCCAATAATTTTGAAGGCACTCCGAATCAACTGAGTAGTGTACATCACCCTTGGGAAATCATTGATAATGTTGCTCTTGCCTGCCACAAAACCGAAAATGACTTTGTTCATTTCAAATTACCAGACTTTTCTCCACTGGTACTACCCGAGTCTGCCAAACATGCTCAACAGGTAATCAAAGAACGTCGTAGTGCTGTCAATTTTTCACAGGATTGCAGTCTGATCTCCTATAATCATTTTAAAGGAATTCTCAGTAGCACATTACCAAGAGAGAATGTTGCACCTTTTAACTGTAAACCTAATGAGCCGCGTATCAATCTCCTGTTATTTGTTCACGATGTTACAGACCTTGATCCAGGATTGTATATTTTACTTAGATCTCCAGAAGATTTAGGATCTCTTAAAATGATTGCAAATGAAAACTTACTTTGGGAAAAGGTGGATAATGACCTTCCACTTTACCTACTGGAACGCAAAAACTATAGGCGTGAAGCACAACTTGTAAGTTGCCAACAAGCCATTGCCGGAGAGAGTGCGTTTTCGCTTGGTATGCTAGCTCGTTTTGAAGATACCCTAACACAACATCCTCACCTCTATAAGCATCTGTATTGGGAAACTGGAATGATTGGCCAAGTACTTTATCTGCAAGCAGAAGCTTATGGTCTAAGAGGTACTGGTATTGGCTGCTTTTTTGACGATGTAGTACACAGTATTCTCGGCTTAGAAGATCACAGTTATCAAAGCCTTTACCACTTCACCATAGGTTTTCCTGTCGAAGATGACCGCTTAAGCACTTTGCCAGCTTATCATCATTTACCTAAACAGTAAATATGAACACATATCTTAGAAAGCTTTTGCAGAAAGTAGTTACCCCTAATCACTTCCCTTATATTCCTTCAATTTTTAGAAAATCTTACGAGCAGCCCTTAAAAATCGCTCAAGCGTATGTATCTTGATCAGAAGCTTGTGTTATAGCAGAAAATGAACAAATCATATTAAAGAGTTGCGTCATGAATAAAGCTATAACTGTTTCCATATCTATTTCTCTACTGGCAATGACGGTTTCCTGCAAAGACCATAAACAGGAACAAACTGCTCAAGTTGCTATTCCTGCCCCTACATCTTCCTTACCTGAGAAAGATGAAATGACTCCAGAACAAAAACGCCTCAAAGAAGGCAATAAAAGGCTTGGATGGGTCATGCAGGATCTTGATATTCCTGAGTATAAACTCGATAAGCTTCACAAGAACGGTGAACTCATGACAGAGAGCTACATCAAGTATGCCATCGAGATAGTTAAAGTAGCTAAAACGGCTAAGGCAGTTGATCACCCTGATGAGAAATTAACTTATTTTAAGAATGAAATGCTGGCAGCATTAGCTAAATATGAAGAAGCATTTCAAGCTAAGGACACTGAGAAAATTAAAACCACGTGGACAACTTTGAAAAATGCCTGTTCTGCTTGCCATAAAGAATACAGAACAAGTTCTGGCGGGTACTAAAGTCTTTAAAAAGCTTTCAACAGTAAAAAAGTCTCATGACAAATGTTTATTCTTACTGTAAGTTAGAATTTATATGGTCTATAATTTTAACCCAATTAGTCCAAAGTTAATGGGGCTGGTGACTTCCTTCAATCACTTGCAAATGGAGATCTGATTTCAGGGAAGCAGAGTTCTTTCTCAATTTCCCCAATAATCAGATCAATTTAATTGATAAAATTCATTCAAAAAGCATCTTGTCCCAAGAGTATCATTAATTGATACCGATTTATCATTTGTTTGATTAATCCATAACTAGGGTCACAAGCTGCATGGCTTCTCTGTTAAAAATAACGGGCTTGAAAAAAAGCTACAAAAGTCCTGATGGCCAAATAAATCAGGTTATTGATATTCCAAACTTTGAATTGGCATCTTCTTCGGAAATTGCTTTGATAGGCCGAAGCGGTACAGGTAAAAGTACTTTTCTCAATATCATATGTGGTATACTGAATGCAGATGAGGGAGACGTTTATATAAAGGGCACTTCACTTTCTTCTCTTAAAGAATCCGCGAAAGATCGATTTCGAGCACAGTATATTGGTTATATCTTTCAGACTTTCAACTTACTGCAAAACTTCACAGCACTTGAGAACGTTTTAATCGGTATGCGCTTTGCCGGTAAAGTCGATAAGAATAAAGCTATAGAAGTTTTAGATAAGGTTGGTTTAGCTGATCGAATTAACTACAAACCCACGCAACTGTCAACTGGTCAGCAACAGCGAGTTGCAGTCGCCCGTGCACTGGTTAATCAACCCGAATTGGTCATCGCCGATGAACCAACTGGTAATCTTGACCCCGAGCATGCCCTGACGGCGATGAAATTAATCCGCGATTTGTGCCAGGAAAATAACGCTGGTCTGCTCGTTGTCAGTCACGACAAAGAACTTATCTCCAGCTTTGATCGAATCGAAGATTTAGCCAAGATAAATAATGTCGGGGGTAATTCATAATGGGTTCTCTCTTTTTAGCAATCAGGTCTTTGAAAAGTAACGCACTGTCGACCTTTATAACCGCATTCAGCATCGCCCTTGCCTGTGGTTTAATGATGGCAGTTCATTCATTTAAAGAACAAGCGCGTGATGCCTTCATTATGAAAGATCTTGGCTACGATGGTGTCGTTGGAGCGAAAGGAAGCCAGCTGCAACTCGTCCTCAACTCCATTTACCACCTGGAAGCATCTCCAGGAAATATTCCGTGGGATATTTATAAATCACTCAAGCAAAATCGCATGGTAAAAACTGCAATTCCTATGGCCGTCGGTGACAACTACTATGGTTACCGAATAGTTGGTACTACAAAGGATATATTCACTCTTGGGAAAAACGGTCTCGCTCTAAAGGAAGGTGAATACTTTGATGAGACCAAAAATCAGGCGGTAGTTGGTTCTATCACTGCAGAAAAGACCGGATTGAAGATTGGCGATATCATCAAGCCCTACCATGGCCTGTCGTTTAATCCGGAAGACCAGCATGAAAATGAATTTGTGATCGTCGGTATTTTAGAAAATACCAATACTCCAAATGACCGGGTTATCTGGATTCCAATCGACTCTTTTTACAGAATGGATGGCCATGTTTTACGTGGATCAGGAGAAACTTTCGAAGCTGGAGCCAAACAGGAAATTCCAGATGAACACAAAGAAGTCAGTGCTGTTCTGGTAGAATTCCGCTCTCCCGTCTTAGCGCAGCGTATCGCAGCGCAGATCAACCGCGGCACTCAAGCGACAATAGCCTACCCCATAGCATCAGTCATGTTGGATCTTTTTGATAAAGTCGGCTGGGTGCATAAAGTTTTGGAGATGGTTAGTTGGTTAATCATGCTCGTTGCGGGAGCTACTGTTCTTGTAAGCATTTACAATACACTAAATGATAGGCGCCGGGAATTTGCCATACTTCGTTCATTGGGAGCTCCAAAATCTACTTTATTTAACATCATCCTCAGTCAGGCCTTTATTCTTTCTGTCCTCGGCGTTTTAGGGGGCTTTATTTTTTATGGAACAATTTTAAGCGTTGCCGGTCAGATTATCCGTGCTCAGACTGGAGTACTTATTGACATCTTCAGGTACTCGCATATTTTATGGCTTGGGCCGCTGGCGATGATTACAATTTCTTTGATTGTATCAATGATTCCAGCTCTGAAAGCTTATAAAACAGATGTCTCTGAAAATTTAAAACCAACAAATTGAATAATTATGAAATACTTACTGACTCTTCTTCTCTGTCTCTCTCTGGCTTCCTGTAATGAAAACTCGTCTAAAGCTGCACATAGTCATGATGACCATGCCGAATATGAGCACCATGATCATCATGAACACGCTCACGAAGCCCCCAATGGAGGTGTTCTAACCGATGTTGGTGATCACAGTGCCAGCATAGAGTGGCTTATAGAAGATGGGCAACTAAAACTATTTGTCTTTGATGGATGTGCCGAAAAACCCATTCGACTAGCTCAAAAAGAAGTTACAGTAAAAGTAAAAGCCGGAGAAGAAAAATTACTGACTCTTCAAGCTGCAACTAATAAATTAACCGGTGAAAAGCCAGGAGATTCAAATACCTTTACTATTACAACAGATCTAACTAAAGAAAAAATTTCTGACCTTTCCGTGCAATCTGTCAATATTCAAGGTATAGATTATAAGAACCTGAATTTAGATTTGGAATAAAATGCGCCTCTTCCTTATACTACTTATAACACTGACGATCTCATTGGTCGGCAAGGAAACAGATAAAGAGCCTATCAAAGAAGTCTTATTTAAGACGCTTACTTCCTATGACCTGCCTCTTGAAGTGTCTCTTTTTGCCGAAGAGCA
>JAKVBD010000021.1 GCA_022446985.1 Lentisphaerales bacterium | reverse complement strand
TGCCCTTGGGGTATTTACAGGATCAACAGGATTGGACTAAGAGTATTTTAGTTGACAAATCACTTCCTATTTCTCTTCGCCTTACTAACCTTCTTTTCGATGTCGCAATCCATAATCTCAGCCAGGCGTTTCTGGCGCAGTTCGACCATCATTTTCAAGACCGACGCGTACTCGGGATTATTGACCAAATTGGTGTATTGCTGCGGGTCTTTGTCCATGTCGTAGAGTTCTCCGCCTCCCTTGCCGTATAAGTAAGCCCAGCGCTCAGTGCGCGTTAGAGAACTGCAGATCGCGACATCACGGACTTTAATACTGGGGTTATCGAAAATGGGCGTCAGATCTTTTCCCTGCAGGTTGCCCGGAATCGGCAAACCACATAGATTGGCTGTCGTCGGATAGAGATCTAGAAGCTCTGTTAGAGAACTGCAAACTGCCGGTTTCTTTCCCGGGATACTGATAATCAATGGAACTTTGGCAGACTCTTCGTGAACACTGACTTTCATCCATAGATCGTGCTCCCCAAGATGATAACCATGATCACTGGTAAAGATGACTATGGTATTTTCACGCTGACCGGTTTCTTCAAGTGCTCGCATAACCTTGCCAAACTGATCATCCATGAAAGTGACCGAAGCGTAGTAACCAGAAATTACTTTTTTCTGCTGACGGATATTCATCTTCCAATTCCAGGAAGTACGGCTGTTTAAAGAACTCTTAGGAATATCGTCATGATCGCCTTCGATTTTTGGAGGCAGAACCATTTTCTCCCACGGGTACATATCAAAGTATTTCTTCGGTGCGACAAAAGGCACGTGTGGACGCACAAAGCCCACTGCTAAAAACCATGGTTTATCGAGATTCTTATATTCTTTGATCAGCTCAACCGCTTTCTTGGCAGTTTTGCCGTCTGAATGAACCAGGTCATCACCTTCGGCAGCAACATTCACCAGCTTATTTCCACCAGCAACTTTCTTGACCTCATCCGGGTTATTCTGCATAGTTTCACCATCACCAGGTGCTCTGGCTTCAGGTCCCTGACTGTTGAACTTTATGTCCCAGGATTCCAGATCATCGGAGCCGTCTGTTCCTTTAGCGATATCCGGCGGCACTCCCATGTGAAAGACTTTTGAAATACGCGTACTCTGCCAGCCATTTTTTCTGAAATACTGAGACCAGCTATCGCGATTCGGCCCGACTGCCTCACGACCGCTGACATAGCCCGTTGAACCTGTTGCCTGTGTGTAGTAGCCAAACATCAGCGATGCTCTTGAAGGCCCACAGAAAGTCGCTTGAGCATAAGCTCTGGAAAACAAAGTTCCTTTATCTGCCAATTTATCGATATTGGGAGTTTCACAGACTTTATTTCCGTAACAACCCAGAGCTGTTGAAGTCAAATCATCAGAAATCACAAATAAAATATTGTACTTGCGCTGCTCTTCAGCATTTAATAATGAAGTCAGGTAAAAGGTTAAAATACCCAAGTAGAAAAGCTTATTCATGAGTTCTCCAGGTTTTGATTTTTTAAGTCAAACCGGGAAAAAACGGCATTCTAACAAAAAAATAAGAAATTTTGCAACAAAGCTCCGCACTTTGTACCTTTATCTATGAAGATAACTCCTGACTGGATACAAAAAATGGTAGAACTGAACAGCAACGATCTCAATATGCTGAGCTCGCTTTACACCCAACTGCAAGAGGGTGATGGCGAACTGCTCGAGGAGCATACCATTCTTCAAGAGCTCAAGGACAATGCCAGGCGTTATAAGAATCCTGAACTTGTCGGTGAGGGAGGTTTTAAAAAAGTTTATGGTGCCATCGATGAACTTACCGGCCGCAAAGTTGCCATGGCTATGCTCGCTGACGATTCTACTACCGAAGAAAAAGAGCGCTTTTTGCGCGAAGCCCGCATAACGGCCTGCCTGCAGCACCCAAATATCATTCCGGTTTACGACATGGGTCTCAGTGAAGACGATCAGGTCTTTTTCAGCATGAAACTGGTGGAAGGTGAAAGCCTCGCGACAATCTTCGAAAAGCTGTATGAGAACAATCCCGATTACAGTAACAAATACCCACAGGAAGTACTACTGGATATCTTCATCAAAATTTGTGAAGCCATCGCTTACGCCCACTCAAAAGGTATTCTTCACCTGGATTTAAAACCGGAAAATATACAGATCAGTCAATTCGGTGAAGTCCTCGTTTGCGACTGGGGTCTGGCGATCATTTTAGGAACCTGCAGTGACCCACTCATAGAACGCTATAGTTTCGATGAATTTCAAAAAGAGAACATGACTCTCAAGGGAACGATTAAGGGAACGCCAGGCTTTATGGCCCCGGAACAGATTCGCGGGAATATGAAAGATGAGCGAACAGACATCTATGCCCTCGGCGCCATACTCTACCAAATGCTGTATGGACAAATTCCAGTAAAAGGTGATTCTGTCAACAAAACCATAGAGAATACTCTCGCCGGACAAATCTCTGAGCCCACTCAAAAAGCCGCCAGTTTACATGCAGTTGTCATGAAAGCCTTGCATATGAAAAGTGATCAACGTTATCAAAAAGCTAATGACCTGCTCGCAGAAATCAACAAACACCGCCTGGGTTTTGCAACCGATGCCGAAGAAGCCGGGCTGACGAGAGTTCTGTATCTTCTCTTTAACCGAAATCGCCTGGCCAGTATTTTAACCTTTTCATTCTTTGTTATTCTCGGCATTACAGTCATCAGTTTTATCAGCCGTCTCAAAGAGGAAATCACCAAACTGGAATTTGAAAGGAATGCCAAAGAAACACTTCAAACCCAAGTCCTGCCCAAGCATTATCAGGATGCTCTTTCACTTTATAACCAAGGAAAGCTACCAGAGGCGAAACAGGAAGTAGCGAAGTGCCTGAAACTCGACCAAAGTTACCTCCCGGCTAAAAATCTTATGGGGAAAATCCTGTTTATTTCTGGAGATTTCGAAGCAAGTAAAACTTACCTGACACAGCCTGAAAATATCTGGGATAAAGTTTTTGCTAATGTACAGATTTCTGATAATGCTTTAACTACTGATCAAGCCAGTCAATTAATTGAATCGTGTAAAAAAATCAAAGGTTTAGAAGCCTTACTTCTCATCAAGCAGCAATTGCTTTTTCATTCGGATAATATCCACCAAAAGTCCTTAAGCGTCCTACAAAACTGGAAAGGTAGAACCGAAGATTGTACCGAGCTCTTAGAGACCTGCCAGCAACTTAAAGAAGACGAAAGGAATCAAATCCTGCAGAGAGTTTATATTCTCTTGCGTTCTAAATTAAACTGGACACAAAGGCGCTCTACAGCCCGGCAGGCATTGGAGATCTGTACCGATGCAGAACTAAGAGAAAACCTTCAGGAACTTAACCCTAAAAACCTCGCCTGGCAGGTACCGGTTGTTGGTATTGGCAATACTCAGGAACGCTTACCTGAAGCTACAGTTGATGGCAAGCTGGAAGGCTTTTGGGGCGTCAAAGCTCCCGCAATGCTGGTTTTAGACCTCACTGAAAAAAGTGACATCACAAAAATACAGCTGCATTTCCTTTGGAAGAAAAAAGTGAGGGTCTATCAGTATAAAATAAGCACCTCGCTGGATGGCGTAAATTACGAAGAATTGATCGACCAAAGTCAAAATGAAAAAGCCGCTAGCGATGAACCTTTTACTTTTACCTTTACTCCTAGAAAAGCGCGCTATTTAAGGTTTAATCTCGTCGGCGGGCAGCCATTTGACTCTGTTCACATACGCGAAATAGAGGTTTTTGAATAATATTGGGAGCGCCACTGTCTCGGTGGTAAAAATGTTTAAGCAATGATTTATACCGGCGAGACGCCGGTGCTCCCAGGAGTTTTATCCGAGGTCGCGATCAAGAGAACAGATTTCTTTGCAAAGAGCGCGGTGCACTCTTTGCTTGTAGACGTAAGTGGATCCTTCAGAGATATCGAACTTTTCGGCGATTTTGTCCACCGGTTCTTCGCGGGTCATGGCTAGGTAAACCTCAAGGGCTTTTTCGTTGAAATTTTTACTGACGGCATCCCAGGCTAATTTGGTGATGTGTTTTTCCCATTCTTTGGCAATGAATTGATCAATATCCGACTGACTGACTTCTTCGACTTCGAGAAGCTTAATGCCTTCCTTAGACTTTAAGCTTTCGAGTTTTGCCGATTTACTGGCAAAGTAATTCCTGGCATGATTGCGGGTAATCAGGCTTAACCAGGTGCGAAAACGACACTTCGCAGGATTGTATTCAAAATTTTCCATTCCCTTCCAGGAACGCAACAGGACTTCCTGTTTGAGGTCTTCGGCATCGTGATGTGAAAAACCCATCTTAAGAAGAATACTGTAAATGAAGTACTGATAATGAACCACATACTCTGCCCAGGCGGTTTCGTCATAGCGGTCTTTCAAACGCTCAATCAAAGTTTTCTGGGTTCTGTAGTCTGGTGCTGCCATAGCCATATTTTACTTAACTTTAGATGAATTTGCTAATACAAGTCAGTCAGCTAGGATTATATTACACAAATACAATATAAAATAAGAATCTACTGCTCTAGTCGCAAAATTAATTATAGCATTTCAGCTTAAGAACCAAACCTGTTAACATAAATGAAACTGAAAAATGAACAGAGTTTCACCTAGCAGATTGTCAAATTCTATGAGCTCAGTTGTATCCACTGGAAACGAGTTGGGAAATTAAATGAAATTCTATATTTTACTGATCATCGCTTTCATAGCTCTAAATCTAAGCGCAGACGAGCCTACCAAAATAAGAATTAAAATAAAAAATCAAATTACCGAATTTAAAATATACGGTACAGAAAAAGAAGTTATCTCGGCTCTACAGGAAAAGTGTACAAAGCTTGGTGTTAATGTCATTTACAGACCATTTATAAACTCTCCTGCAGAGCCCCCAATTTTAGATGACCTTGATTCTGGGGAAGACGATCCATTTGCCGAATCTAATGATCCTCTGGCAGAAGAAATAGATATCCAAATAACTTCAAAATTTCATAAATTTAACTTCGATCTCAAAAATATCTCCATACTACAACTCGTCCGTTATATAACAATTGCGACTGGTTTAAAGTACAAAATCGATGATCACGCCATTGTCATCGCATCGCCCAGAATCACCGGTGATCCCAATACAATACATTTATATGAAGTCACTAAAGAGATTGTATTTTTAGCAAAAACATATGCTGAATCTGAAGTCGCCATTACAGATTCTCAAGTGGATAAGCTTTATTGGCAGGCTCTAGGTATAAACTTTTATTCTGAAGCCTCAATTGCCTATTTACCCAATGTTAATAAACTCGTCATGACTAATTATGAATCAGAACACCGAAGGTTAAAAGAACTACTGGAAGAGCTCAAGGCAAGATTACTTTTTGAGCAAAAACCTGAAAGAGAATTTCTAAAAGATAGAAGCTTAAGTGAGTACAAGATAAACTTCCCAAAAATTCGTTTCCAAAAAGAGACATTTGGTAACGCTATTGCTTTTATTGCCAATAAAGTTGCAGAAAGTTATTCCCTAAATATTATCGCCGTGAAGCCTAAATCCATTACACTGAAATTAACCTTAGATGCTGATGACATGCCTCTTCATGACTTAATTCACTTTATATGTGAAGAGCTTCAAATTGAGTTTATTCTTGAGGATGATGTCCTGTTAGTTGGAGATATCACAAAAGATGCCAAACATCATCTCGCTCTCTATACAATGCCCGAAGATCTATTTGAAATTATCGGTGCGAAAAAGGATAAAGTTTATCAAAAATATTTTGCAGAACAAGGGCTTCAACTATCCAATAGAGTAGACCTTAAAGTCTTAAATAATTTTCAAATAATTCTTGTTGATGGCACCCTAAACGATCATAAACTTTTCAATAAAATTATTGATGATTTAGATCCGACTTTTATTAAGACTGAACTTGATAGAGTATTGGAGAGAATCATTCCAAAATTTAGATTTTCAGGAACTTTAACTGACGCTTTTATAGCACTTGTAGAAGAAACTGTTCAAAAAAATGTTGAAGCTCCTCACTTAAGCATTTACCAAAATTTCACCATAGACAAAAATCACAAAGTCCACTTAGATTTAGAAAACATCCCAGTAAAAGAAGTTATAAGTTATATCTGTAAAACACACAATCTTCATCACCAACAAGATACTCATGCTATCGCCATTAGCGATTTAAAAGCTAATCCACAAAAATCAGACTCTGAAAAAATAAGGGCTATGCAACAAAAGATTTTTGAGCTTCAAGAAGAGGTCAATCAATTTAAAGATGGGTTCCAAAACATCCATCAAAAAATAATTCAGACTGCTAAGCGTCAGCATAAGCCAATAAGTAAAAATCTCAACGTTGTTATACCGAAAATCCGTTTCAATAACCGTGACCTTCTCTTTGTCGTTGATTTTATTAGGCGAATATCAAGAGACCTCTCAGATGAAGGTGAGGGTATAAATATAGTCTTAGGAAAAATTAATACTCAAAAGAAAGTCAATATCGATCTTGATGATGTGCCAATTTCTGAGCTCATTCGCTATATCTGTGACCAACTCGATCTAAAATATACAGTCGAAGACTATGCAGTTATTATTCGACAAAAGTAACATCTATTGAAGAATCTCAACCAATTCCAATCATCAGGCCTTCCTACAACAACGACTGCAGAAAAAACAAACTACTCAACAGACTTAAGTCTTCCTACCTATCATAAGCAAAATGATAATTATCAGAGCTAACCTGACGCGGTAAAACCCTGATGTATTTCACACTGCCGCTGACCATCACGACATTAAAAAACTGATCTTTTTTATGCCAAGCCGGGAATGGCTCATCTGGACGATACGCCTGACTGACAATTGGCCATTCCATATATAAGAGACATTTTTCTGGGCTGACAACTTGTTGAAAACCTTTGCCTTTTAAACTTTTACTGGCACTTCCGCCTCGACGACGTATAGTATTGCCGGCCATATTATCACAATAAGAAGAGCCCAGTAAATCATAAGCTGTTATATCTCTTCTATCGTCTTTGAAGTAGTCGTCACTCGGACACTTGGCGACCTCAACTTCCGTGCCATCTGTGGTGTAACCAAGGTATTTATTAAGCAATCTGGAAGTGACTCGCTGCCCGTATCTCGTACCACTTTTGCCAACTCTGGTATAAGGACGGTTATTTGAATTCCAGAACTTTCCCCAGTCTTTACTGTACATGGTAGTAGCAGAATAGATCTGACTAAGATTACTCATGCAAACAGCCCGGGAGCTGGCTTCTTTAGCACTTCGCAGTGATGGTAAGAGGATGGAAATCAGTAAGCCGATCACGGCAATTACGATCATTAATTCAAGAAAAGTGAAATTCTTTTTCTTCATGTTAGATGCCTTCTTTAGTCCTTTAAAATATCTGAATACCCCTCACAGGCATTTCTCAGGACAAAGCACAAACACATGATTTAAATACACTTAACTTTATTTTTAGTCAAGTGATCAAATAGACTAATGTTATATTATTTCATATTAAAATTAAATAAAAAAACTAATATAAACAAGATAAAGATACAAAATAACATAGCTCATCTTTAAATTTAAATAGATTTACTTGTCATACTCAAAATTAAACTTCTCACTGGAAACCTGGCGGACAAGGATTTTCAAAAAAGTTGCAGAGCCATCGACCATAGTGACATTGAAAAACTGCTGTTTTTTATGCCAAGATGGAAAGTCTTCATTGGGTCGATATGATTGGCTGACAACCGGCCACTCCATAAAAAGTAAACATGTTGAAGGATTTTCTACTAAAGAGGCACTTATATTCCGCAAAGACCGGTGATTATTGCCACCACGCCGACTAATAGTATTTTGAGCCATGTTATCGCAGTACGATATGCCAAGGAAATCATATGCTGAGTGAGTTTTGTCCACCCGCCAATATGTATCATTCGGACACAAAGCTGCCGCCACTTCCTCGCCATCGGTAGTATAATTGAGAAATTTATTTACCGGTCTTTGACTCACCCTTGGCCTTCCCCAACCACTGTTGCCCTTTTTACCGCCTGAACGGTAAGGATAATTATTGGCATCCCAAAATTTTAGATTCTCCTTGTGGTACATCATCGATCCCACACCCCAGGTACGGGTATTATTTAAACAAACCAGCCGTTTTCCCATATCTTTGGAATTATTTATCGCTGGTATAAGTAAGGTCATGAGAAGAGTGATCATCGCTATGACAACCAACAATTCAGTAAGGGTAAAATTTAATTTACGCATAATTTCCTGTCTCTAATCAAAATTCGATCAAGGCATAAAGTTCTTCAAAGAACACTCATAAACACAATTCAATAATACCTCAAAAACCTATTTTAGTCAAATAGTCAAATTTTATTTGTTATATTGTAACATAATAATTTATACTTGACTTTCATCACATTATGCATTAAATATTTAAAAATGTTATTTATTACCGAATCAAATTAGGTATGTCGGATATGGACTTTTATAAGATAGATAAAACCACCGGGAATCTTCTCAATGAAGACTTTATGTTGCCGGCAATGGTGGTGAAAAAATCGCATATTATTAATAATGCCAAATGGATGCAGGAATACGCCAATAAAGCCGGAGTTAAACTGGCGCCACACGGCAAGACAACTATGTGTCCAGAACTGTTTAAAATTCAAATCGATGAGGGCGCCTGGGGAATGACCCTTGCCAATGCTTTTCAGGTTAGAGTCGCTCATGCCCATGGCATAAATAAAATTCTTATGGCCAACCAACTGGTTGGTAAGCAGAACATCAAAGTCATTTTAGATGAGCTCAAAAGTGATGCTCAACTGGAGTTTTACTGCCTGATTGATAACATTGACAATATTCGCGCGTTAGCCAAGTGCTGCCGCGAAGAAAACATGCAACAGCCACTGAACCTGCTTATAGAAATTGCTCCCGCTCATGGACGCGCAGGCGTCAGAACTTCCTGTGAAGTCATTGAACTGGCTCAAGAAATTAAAAAGCATAGCCCGTGGATCAGGCTTAGTGGTATAGAATGCTACGAAGGGGTGATTCACTGTGAGAATCCAGTTCCTGTAGTCAATGAATTTTTACACTTTGTCGCTAAGACTGCCGTCGAAGTCGAAGAACTAGACCTGTATGACGCTGATAAACTTATTCTGACTGGTGGTGGTACTGTTTTCTTTGACCGCGTCAGCGAGATTCTAACGAAAACTCCTCTTAAAACTCCATTTGAAGTTCTGATTCGACCTGGCTGTTATCTTTCACACGATTCTGGTATTTACGACGAGTTCCAGAAAGAACTGGTTGAGCGCGACGCCATCGCCAAAACAATTGATTCCGATCTTGAATCAGCTATCGAAGTCCTGACATACGTGCAATCCATTCCAGAGCCTGGACTGGCGATTCTGTCTATGGGTAAGCGAGACGTCTCTTTTGACAGCGGCCTACCGAACCCGGCAAAACTATACAGAATCAATGAAAAGAATTTACAAGTTTTATGTAACAATTGGGAATTATCAGACCTCAATGATCAACATGCATTTCTGAAATTTCCAAAAGAAGAAAATTTAACCGTCGGTGACATCATCATCTCACAGGTCTCGCACCCTTGTTTGACCTTTGATAAATGGCAGGCGATTGCCCTGGTAGATGAAAACTATGAAGTTGTCGACACCCTGAAAACCTATTTTGGTTGATTGAAAGAATCTGGAGAATGAAATGAACAAAAATCTGTGTGTATTAACTTTAGCAGCTGCCCTGTGCGGATGTCAGACTGAACAACTCTACAAGAGTTCTGACTTTACAAAACCGGGTACTTTCACTGCTGAAGCCGAAGGTCCTGCTGTCGATAAGGCGGGCAATCTCTATGCTGTCAGTTATGACTACAAAGAGACCATCGGCAAAGTTACACCAGATGGTCAGGGTTCAATTTTCATAAAGATGCCAAAAGGCAGTACTGCCAATGGTATTCGCTTCAACAAAAAAGAAGAAATGTTCATCGCCGACTATACCGGGCACAATGTTCTGAAGGCCGATCTACAGGGGAAAGTCTCTGTTTTTGCTCACAATGCCAAGATGAATCAACCTAACGATCTGGCGATTATGAACAACGGCATACTATTTGCAAGTGACCCGAATTGGAAAGAAGGAACCGGCAATCTTTGGCGCATTTCTAAAGATGGCAAGACCACTCTTTTAGAGAGCGGTATGGGAACGACCAATGGCGTCGAAGTTTCATCCGACCAAAAAAAGTTATATGTTAATGAAAGCAAGCAGCTTAACCTTTGGGTTTACGACCTGGACTCAGCGGGAAATCTAAGCAATAAAAAGCTGCTCTATAAATTTAAAGACGGCGGGCTCGACGGTATGCGTTGTGACGCCGCAGGTAACCTCTATGTCACTCGATGGGGGAGCGGTGTTGTGGTTAAAATATCTCCGGAAGGGAAGCTTCTGGAGACTATCAAGCTGCAAGGCATGAAACCGACCAACATCGCTTTTGGCGGAGAGGACGGCAAGACAGCTTACGTCACACTTGCAGACCGTGGAAATGTTGAAACTTTCCGGGTGGAAACACCGGGTAGATCATGGACTGAAAGAAAGAATTAGAGGATTGAATGAAAAAATATATCACTTTATTAGCCCTTGGTCTATGCCTGCCCCTACATGCCGGATCTAAAGATACCTTCACAACAAAAATCAAGCCATTTTTGGAGAAATACTGCATAGAGTGCCACGGCGCCGGCAAAAAAGTCAAAGGTCATGTTAATTTCAAGACGATTACCAACATGGAGTCAGCTTATAAGAAGCACGAACTCTGGGGTGAAATCATTGAACTCATGCACGACAAAGACATGCCGCCAGAAGATGAAAAGCAACCTACTGCTGCTGAAATTAAAATGTACACCGACTGGTACACTGAGAAGTTTATTAACATTAAGCCGCGCCCTGGTGTCGCCCGTATGCGCCGTTTGTCTACAGAAGAGTACCGTAACTCTTTAAAGTCGCTTCTTGGTTTTGATCTGACAGTTAACTCGTCAGCGACTGCTGAAACCAGATTAGAAAAGTCACTGGTTATTAAAATTCTTCCTCAGGACCCTCCTGGCAAAAGTGGTTTCAGCAATGACACCATTCAAACCCCAATTAATTCGACTCACTGGGAAAAATACAGCTACCTCGCCAATTCGGCTATTGAGAACCTTTTCAGTGCTCCCTACAGAAAACAATTGGAGGCTTACACAGGTCCAATATCCGGCAAATTCAGCGTAACCAATGCCAAAAAGATCATTCCAAAGTTTACTGCCAGAGCCTTCAAGACTCTCAATAATAAGGATTATGTAAGGCGCGCCCTTTCAAAAATTGCTGCCGACTACAAAGCCAAAAAGAATCTTGAAGAGTCGACTAAAAGCGAACTGAAAGCTATTCTTATGTCGCCACAGTTCCTCTATGTTGGATCTTACAATGCTCAGAAAAAAGGACCGCAGATTGTCAGCAATGACGAGATGGCTCAGCGTCTTTCATATTTCCTTTGGGGAACTATTCCAGATGACGAACTGCTAAAACTAGCAGCTCAAAAGAAACTGCTCAATAAAACTGCCTTAATAGCTCAAGTAGACCGCATGCTGAATGACGAGCGCTCCAAAACTTTCAGCAGCACCTTTATCCGTCAGTGGTTGAGTCTCGACGAAATCAAAAAAATGCGCGGCAACAACCCGAGTATCATGGCTTACTTCAATCAGCCACTTGAGTTTTTTGACTACCTTGTTCGTGAAGATAAACCACTCTTGGAAGTAGTCGATTCTAAGACGACTTTTGTCAATCGCAACCTGCTTGGCTACTACGACAAAAAAGACACCTCAAAGCTTCCTCAGCAAAGAGCTCCGAAAGGTACAGAAAGCCCAATTTTCCCAATGATGAAAATGGAAATGGCCAACACCCCATACAGAGGTGGAGTGCTCACCATGCCGGGTATACTGGCGATGTATAGCGGCAATAAGCGCACCAGCCCAATTCTACGCGGCGTGTGGATGCTGGAAAGAATTCTCGGTGATCACCTTGGTGCACCGCCAATGGATGTTCCTTCAATAAAGCAGCCCAAAGGCGGCAAGCTGACCTTTCGACAGCTGTTTGAAGCTCACCGCGATTCACCGGCCTGTATGCTTTGCCACGTTAAAATTGACCCACTGGGCTTCGGTATGGAAAGCTACGATTACATGGGCCACTACCGCAAAAACAGTAAGGATTTCGATGCTTCCGGACAGGCTCCAAACGGCGATAAATTTGATGATTTTGCCGGGCTGAAAAAGATTCTACTTAAGCGTTATGATGAAGACATGGTCAACACTGTAACCAAGAAAATGTTTGCCTACGCCATGGCCAGAAAACTGGAAGCTTATGACAATCCAGTGATCAACAAAATTGCAAAGAAGATGGAAAAAGGCGGCACTTACCGCAGCCTCATCAAAGAAATAGTTTTAAGTCAATCATTTACCCAAACTTTTGTCAAATAGGAGTTTTACTATGAGTTTTAGATTATCACGTCGAGCAGTCCTCAAAGGAACCGGTGCCACTCTGCCTCTGCCATTTCTCAATGCCATGGCGGCTCCTTCAAAAAAGAGCTCCAACACTGCTCCGAAAAGATTTGTTGCCCTATTTAAACCAAATGGCGTTCACCCCCCAACATGGGCCATAAACAACGGCAAAGAACACGACTTTGAGCTATCAGCTCTTATGAAGCCACTGACACCACACAAGAAAAACATTCTTGTTCTTGGTAATATCGGTAATAAGAAAAATGGCCACCATGCCGGACAAAACTTTCTCTGTGGTAACCACCGCTCTGGCGATCCTTCCATGGATCAGGTTTTGGCAGATGGTATTGGTAAAGATTCCCCGGTTCGCTCGCTTGAATTGACGACAGAAGGGCTTTTCCTTGGTAAAGCTGACTGTAGTTATATTTCTTATGCTAAAGGCAATAAATTCATCCCGCGTGAAAGTGACGCTCAACTGGTCTTTGACAAGTTATTCAGAAGTCCTCTCACCAACTCTAAGAAGCGTCAGGAAATGACTTCTATTCTCGATAGTGTTCGAGGCAATGCACAGTTCTTGAATCGCAGAATTGGTAAAGAAGACAAAAATACTCTTGAGCAGTTCTACACCATGGTTCGCGAAACTGAAAAGAAACTGGAAGTCAACGCCAAGTTGAAGCCTTCCAACTACGATATTTCTAAATTTAAGCGACCTGAAGCGGGAGCGAACATCGATCAACAAGTCACTGCTATGATGGATACACTTGCACTGGCACTATTGACAGACCAGACAAAAGTCGCCACCTACATGCTGGGTAATGACAACAGCCGTCTGATCTTCGATTTCCTCGGGGTTAAAGAACAGCACCACTACCTGTCGCACTTCTTCAGAAACTTCTCTGCCAAGAACATCACAAATCTAAATAAAGTGAACCTCTGGCACGTTCAAAAATATGCTTACTTCCTAAGTAAACTAAAGAGTTTCAAAGAAGGAAATGGTACTCTGCTCGATAACACTTTAGTGCTCTTCGGTAGTGGTATGGGACACAGCGATGACCACACGGGTTATAACGTTCCAACTATTATGGCTGGTGGTAAAGGTATCATTAAAACCGGTCGTTATGTTCACCACGATAAAAACCAGAATGTCGGTGACATGCACCTCGCTCTTCTACAGGGTTTTGGTTTGGATATCGATCGCTATCAGAAAAATGATACACCGGTAACCGGCCTGAATGATTCAAACTTCACACCATTTGTTGAAAAGTACGTCAAGACTTTTGCGAAAGATGAAGGCGGCACTTTTAAAGTTCAGGGTAAACTGAGAATGAATCCGGACATTAACAACGCACGCTTATACCTCATCGACATCGAAGGTCAAAAGCCAGTTAAGATCCAGGTTTCATTTAAGAACTTCAGTGTTCATCGCTTATCATACTTCTGTAGTAAGCCGGTCTACCTTGAAGGAACTGGTAATACTGAAGACGGCCAGCTTTTCGTCAAAAATATCACCAAACTCGATGAATTGAAAAACTAATGCGACTACTGCTTCCTTTATTCCTTTTTATAGCATCTGTCGCAGGCTCTGAAAAGCCCAACGTCATCCTCATTCTTGTCGATGACCTGGGCTATTCAGACCTGGGCTCATATGGTGGCGAAATGCAGACCCCAAACATCGATGGTCTGGCATACAATGGCCTGCGCATGACGCAGCTCTACAATTCGGCCCGCTGTTGCCCTACCCGCGCTTCATTGATGACTGGCTTGTACCCACATAAGACCGGTGTTGGTTTTATGACGGCTGATAATGGTAAACCGGGTTACCGTGGCTTTTTAAATGATAACTGCGTGACTTCTGCTTCTATTCTCAAAGAAGCAGGCTACAAAACATACCTTGCCGGTAAGTGGCACTTACGTGGTAAAGCAGGTTTACACTGCACGCCAACCAATCGCGGCTTTGATGAATTTTACGGACCATTCCATGATTATGCCGATTTCTACAAACCGGAGATCTACCACAGGCTTCCGGAAGGTCGTGCCAAACTGCCAATCAAAGATGATGCCTTTTATGCGACGGATGCCATAACGGATTACGCTCTGCATTTTATGGATGATGCCCGTCAGGAGAAAAAGCCTTTCTACCTTTATCTGGCCTACAATGCACCACATTTTCCTCTGCAAGCTCCTAAAAAGTTGATCGATAAATACATCGAAACTTATGTAAAAGGCTGGGACAGGCTTCGCCAGCAAAGATTTAAAAAAATGCAGAAAATGGGAATCCTCCCCGAGAACATAAAACTCTCAAAAAAAGGCATAGTTCCCAAGGTTCCCAACCGCAATAAAGACTCAAAGTACTACGGCAAGCAGATTCCTGAATGGGATAGCCTCGACTCTGTTAGAAAGAAAGATTTAGTCAGACGTATGGCGACATTTGCGGCGATGGTCGACAGCGTTGATCATAATGTCGGTCGTGTTATCGAAGACTTAAAAAAGAATGACGAATTTGAAAATACCATCATCTTCTTCCTCTCGGATAACGGCGCCTGTGCAGAATGGGACCCTTATGGATTCGACAACAATCCGTACCCAAATAACAAGCTATATGAAGGCAAAGATCTCGATCTGATTGGCGGTAAAAATACCTTCCACAGCTATGGCACCGGTTGGGCGAATTTCTGTAACACGCCTTTTGATTCATACAAGCACTACACTTATGAAGGCGGTATCTCTTCGCCGATGATTATTCACTATCCTAAAGCCTTAAAAAATGTTGGGAAAATTGACCGCTCAGTGAATCATGTTATGGACATACCGGCAACTATTATAGAGTTGGCCGGAGCTACTTACCCAAAGACTTATAAAGGTAAAGAAATTTACCCTATTCAGGGCAGAAGCCTAGTGCCGTTGATCAACGGACAGAAAGAGAAAAACAGAACGCTTTACTTTGAACATGAAGGTAATCGCGCTGTTCGCGACGGCAAGTGGAAAGCGGTTTGGACGAACTACAGCAAAAGCTGGAAGTTATTCAATATAGACAATGACCGCAGTGAGACTGCCGATCTGGCGGCGCTTCACCCGGAGATCGTTTCTCGACTCAATAAACAATGGCTTGACTGGGCGACGGACAACTTTGTTGAGAAAGAGAAAATTAAACTCAAATCAACCGGCATGCCGACCATTTACTACGATAAGAAATAAATCATGAAAAACCTGTTCATCTTTGCCATACTTATGCCTTTTTTCTGTGCCCTGGCGCAGCAAAAGCCCAATGTTTTGTTCATCTTTATAGATGATCTCAACACCAGGCTGAATTGTTATGGCGAATCCCACATAAAATCGCCAAACATCGATTCTTTGGCTAGTAGTGGTACCCGTTTCGACAGGGCTTATTGTCAATACCCTTCCTGTGGTCCGAGTAGAGCCTCAATCCTTAGTGGATTAAGACCGCAAAATACCGGGATTCTCGATAATAAAACTCACTTTCGAGATGCCCTGCCAAATGTAGTGACCTTACCTCAGCACTTTAAAAACAACGGCTACTTCGTCGCTCGTGTTGGTAAGGTTTATCACCAGCATGTCCCAGCACATATCGGAACAAGTGGTCCCGATGACCCTATGGCCTGGAGTGAGATTTATAACCCGATTGGCAGAGATAAAGCAGAGGAAAACCTGCTGACGGTTTATACTCCACAGCTGCCACTTGCTGACCAGATGTGTTACCTGAAGGCAGAGGGAACTGATGACGAACAAACCGATGGTAAAGTCGTCAGCAAAACTATCGAGTTACTCAAAGAAAAGCGCAACCAGCCTTTCATGATTTTTGCCGGACTTTACCGTCCGCATATCCCTTATATCGCTCCCAAAAAGTACTTTGATCTCTATGACTTAGACAAAGTAAAACTGCCGGAGATTGCACCAAATTATCGCTCTCTAGTCCCGGAGGCTGCCCTCGCCTCAACTTCAGACTGGCCAAACTTTGGAACTACAGCCCAACAAGCCAAAGAATGCATTCAAGCATACGATGCTTGTGTGTCTTTTGTCGATGCACAAGTTGGTCGCTTGCTAAAATCTCTTGATGATTTAAAACTGCGCGAAAACACTATTGTCATTCTCGCCAGCGATCATGGATATCACCTTGGTGAACATGGACTTTGGCGCAAAAACACCCTCTTTGAAGAGTCTACAAGAACTCCACTCATCATTTCAGCTCCGGGCATTACAGGTAATACTTTTGCGAAGCCGGTCGAGTTCTTAAACATTTACCCAACCCTTGCCGAACTAGCAGGTCTTAAAACACCTACTCAAGTCGAAGGCAAGAGCATGGTGCAACTGATGAAAAACCCCGAATCCAACTGGCAAGAACCGGCCTTTTCTCAGACAAAATTCCGCAAGGCTCCTGGTTACTCGGTACGCACAGAAAAATGGCGTTACGTCGAGTGGGGTAAGAACGGCGAATCAGGTAAAGAGCTGTATAATTGCAGTGAAGATCCTCAGGAACTAAATAACCTCGCAGATTCTAAAGAATTTAAAGAAGTTCAAATAAAGTTGGCACAACTCATTCAAAGGAATTGGTATAAACAATAATTTCACCGGCAATGGTGCCGATATTCATTCATTAACAATCACCATACATACATACACATACATGGTGGCCTTCTTTGTCCGCACACGAAGAAGGCCACTTCCTTAAAAAAATTTCCTATATAGCTCGTGTGGTAAGGCCCTTTGGAAGACTAACTTTCAAAGGGTCTTTTTATTTCCAAGCTTTCAAAAATAATATATATGATATAAGTAAAAAACTAAAGAGTATGGATGTGATGTATGACCAAAATTAGACCGATGAGGAAAAATGAAAGTTGCATGGGCGGTTCTGGCGCACAATCTTTGGTGTATTGCCAGGCTCCCCCAATTGACTGGCTCTAACACAGAAGCTGCCTAAGCCTTACTCATTTAACACCGATCCAAATCTGATGAAGTGAATTAAATCACTCTGAGGATCATACCTGCCTAAATTCAACCTAAAAACGGTAAAATCAGTTGCCAAGACTATTAAAAACCTCAGAACTGAATTCAAACCTACTGGAGTTAGTGGGCCCAAATCTCTTAAATGAAAAGCGTTTTAGAAATACAGACTAAATGGGACAGGCTCTATACTAAGCCAATATCTTACCGGAACTTCCCGGACTCACTTCTTCCAAAAGAACTTCAAGTAGGAAATCCACTGGAAATTTTACGATTGGTTGATGGAGAGTATTCGAGGTAGGTACTTTAACACCGGTGGCGGCATCGGTACTCCTAAAGTTATTTAGAAGTCATCACCCAGATGCCATCTTTAGCTTCTGACTTTCCTTCTAAAACAAGCTGGCACTTTTCGGTATATTTTTTTGAAGGAGGGTCTGTTGCGGCTGTCTTTTCAAAAACCTCTTTAGCTTGAGTTATTTTTTCCTGATAAAATAACTCAAGCCCCTTTAGGAAGTTCTCAATATCCTTTTGGCGTTCAGTGTATTCTTCTATGAACATCGGCTCATAAATACGAACTGGTTCCTTACGTCCAACAACCGCAACTTTTCCTAATTCACGTGTGGGATAAGCATCTGAGATTTGTTCCTTAGTCACTTCAGAAATCATCGTGTAAGTACCAAATTGCTTATTTACTCCTTCCAAACGGGCTGCCAGATTCACAGAATCTCCTAACATAGTATAATCAAAGCGCTCTTTGGCCCCCATATTCCCCACCACTGCCGGACCTGTATGTATGCCGATTCTCATTTTCAGCGGAGTTCCTGTTTTGGCAGTGAGCATATCGCGTATTTCTCCCAAAACTTTTTGACAATTCAATGCGGCTCTGACAACATGTAAGGCGTGATCTTTAACCTTGACCGGAGCATTCCAAAAAGCAATTATGGCATCTCCTTCATACTTATCGATCATCCCCTTCTCACTTAGTATTATGTCTGACATTTCAGATAAATACTCATTTAAATCTTCAATTAATGCCTCTGGAGTCATTTTCTCAGATATAGTCGTAAACCCTTCGACGTCGCTAAAAAAGATAGACAATTCACTGCGAACTCCCCCCAACTTTAATTTCTCGGGGTTTTCAATGAGTTGATCAATCACATGTTTACTGAGGTAGTGATTGAAAGCATGCTGTATAAAACGCTTTTGCTTACCTTCAGTCATGTAATTGAAAATAAGTGAAGTAAATATGGTTGTAATGGTTGCCGAGAAGGGCATGACCATTGCCACTCTGTAAGCTGCGGCGGCGGCAACATAAGGATAAATAAAACTAAAGCCGACAAATGACAGAGCTGAGAGCAACTGACCTCGGGAACTTGAGAAAACCATCATAAAAAATCCACAAAATACGGATAAAATGAAAGTACTTAAGTAATCAAATGAAGCTGAAACCGGTTTAAAGAAACTATCACTCAATAAATTATCGAGAAAGGTAGCATGGACTTCCACTCCCGGATATTTCCCTCCAAATGGGCTATTGTGTTGGTCATGCAGGGCCGGAGCCGATGCACCAAAGAAAATGTATTTACCTTTCAGTTCACTTTTTGATATAACCGGCTTTTCTCCTGATCGCGATCTTATAAATGACTGAATGACCGCAGCAGCACTGTATGCTTTGTGAGTTCCTGACGGTCCATGGTATCTTAGATTTACACTTCCATCCTTGTTTAAGGGGATGACTTTATTACCATAAGTTAAAGAATTTTCGTCAACGGTCAGCTTTTGGTCTGGATAGGCTGCTATAAACGCAGATAACCCCAAAATTGTCACGGGCTTATCACCAAACAAATAATAAGGGTTTACTCTACGGTTGACTCCATCTTTGTCAGTTGAACTATTCACATGAGAAAGGTAGCTAAGCTGACTCATCAACTCTTCCACAGGGAGAATCATTTTAGAGTAAGTCTTAACCCATGAAGGTTGAGTTACTATCTCTGGAGATTTCAGATGTACATAATCGGGTAAGGTACTGACTCCACTTGATTGGCTCAATTGAGATGCCAACACAAGGTTCGGCATTTGCTCTATGGCTTTTGCGAATGACTTATCGTCCTCAATACCATAATTGGAAGCCTCTGTAAAGATGACATCAAAAGCTAAAGACTTAACTTCACTTTCCCGGCAATAATTCACGATGGCTTTGTACATTTCTCTTGGCCAGGGCCAGGAAAAACCATTTTCCTTTTCGGCCCATTCAAGACTATTTTGATCCAGTAAAATGAGCGCAACATCGTCAGCTGCATTTGCCTCACCAGCAAAAGCCTTTACACGCCAATCCCAGGTAAAATACTCAAAGTTACTCATCCACCCGAAAGCAGAAATGGTCAAAGCCAGGGTAAATCCGACCAGTCCAACTAAAAAACCATGTAAAAGTTTTTTCTTCTGAAATCGTAGCAGTTGCATTAAACCAATTGAACTTTGAAGCGCTGTTTGCGGATGGCAGGAACATTTGGGACATTTTTCAACTCTGCTTGTAAGTCCTGCAAGCGGTTTGCCGGGGATGGGTGAGTCTTAAAAAAGTCTGTCCCTCCTGCCTTTAAGTTACACTTCATCAAGGTCAGCATATCTTCCATGCCCTTACCGGAGTAACCGGCATTATCTAAAATAGTCATAGCCAGGGCATCTGCCTCTCTTTCATAAGATCTCGAATAACCATTTTGAATCATCGTCGAGCTTATATCTTTAACAGTTCCCTCGAACAAATTGAAAAGCTGCCTTGTATCTGAATCAGTCATATTACCTGCTGCCTCAACAGCCAATAAAGCTCCTAAGTCAGCAAACCTGGCACTTTTGATTGATTTTAAACCATGATTTAACTGAACATGAGCAATTTCATGAGCTAACACTGCAGCAAGAGCATCTTCGTTAGCACAGCAGTTGATTATGCCTTTAGTTACGAAAATAAGTCCACTTGGAGCCGCAAAGGCATTTACATCTGAAGAATTCAGAACAGCAAAATAGTAACCTCCAAAAGTCTCAGGAACACTTGAGGTTCTGACTAATGCCATACCAATTAAATTGATATACTCTTCAAGCTTATCATTTCGATGAACAGCATATTTGTTGATCACTGTCGTACCTACTGAGCGCCCAATGTAGTACTCTTGTTCAGGTGTAAAACCCTCAAAAGACTTTACTGCTGCCTTAGTCCCACGAATGACTGAATCGGCCTGATCAACATTTAGTCCTGCAGCTTGTAAGCCAATGTTTGCTCCTGCCTCTATAACCTCACATCCCGTTAACAGGCTCAATGCTCCTGCACCAACCAGACCTGCTTTCAAAAAGTCTCTACGTGTCTCCTGCTTCATGCCTTCAAACCTCCTTCCTTGATAAAGGTTTTAAGTCTAGTCGGGGAAATTTCTATACTTTCTATTCTATCTATCTCATTAAAATTTTTACCGGTTCCACTTTTATTGCTGTACTGTTCTTCTACTCCCTTGCCAAAGCCTTTAGATGCTAGAAGCATTTCATCATCCGATACTGACTTATTGGCATCATTTTTGCCCGACTTAAGAACGATCAGTTTATCTGAGATAGCGGAACTATTGACCCAGCCCTTTATTCCGGAGATCTCTATTTGAGACCAGTCGCCTTTTGATCTGATTACTTTAACTTTGTCTGCGTACTTTAAAGTCTTAACAACTTCACCAAGGTAAGACGGGCTCTTCCTCATTTTTGTTGTTTTCAGCTTGATACTTTTCGTTTCACTCATGGTAGATACCCTATGTTGTTGCTATCTCACTGATAGTAATGCCTCAACAAATTATAAATTATTTAAAAAACTTGTAACAGGCCTACAAAGTGAATTTAGTAAGTTCAGAGCACAATAAATTTTTATTCATGCCGTTATATGGCAAAAGAGAGGTTTATATGAAGTTCAGGTTATTGACATCAATGATATTACTATTTTCTTTTATATTGACAGTTTTTGCTCAGAGAGGGAAACCCAGAGATCTGGAAATGTTCATTAAAGCCAAGAATGTTGATACTGATCGAGACTTTAAGGTAGACTCTTCTGACCTTAGGTACTGGGCAGAAGCAGTAGCCGACATTTATAATGCACAAAGACCAATGATGCGTATGGCAATGCCTACACTAGAGTACGCAAAACTGTTTGATAAAAATAATGATGGTGAGCTGAGTAGCAGTGAAGAGAGAGCAATGCGTGACGCACTGAAAAAAGCTCTTTCTGAAGCATTCAAGTATTTATTAACTGAGTATGACCTTAACAAAAACCGACGTTTCGACGAAAAAGAACTCCCAGACTTAAGAGCAGCAATTCCAAATTTTACCGAGTATGCAATTAACTTCAATGAAAAAGCCCAGCTTCCTGTAGCAGATAAACGCTTTGGGCAAAAAGAACCAGAACCTGTAAAGGAAGAAGTGAAAGTAAAAAGAAAGCTAGACGATATTTACGATTAGACTGGAACTCTTTCAAAAAGCGTTAACTTAACGCTATGATTAAAATCGCCTTTAAACATAACTACGTCCTTCAACTTCCTAAAAGCCATACTTTTCCCATGGAAAAGTATGACTTACTGCCCCGTCAGCTAAAGTATTTAGGAATTGCCTCAGAAGACCAATTTTTCGAACCAATACCAATTCCCGAAGAAGACATATTACTGACTCATACTGAGCAATACTGGAGTAAACTTAAGAACCTTGAGCTTACTGACAAAGAGGCTAAAAAAACCGGCTTTCCTCAATCCATGGAAATGGTTAAACGTGAAGTTGATATAGCTTCAGGAACTTACCAACTTGCAAGGCATGCTCTTAAATATGGCTGCGGGCTCAATATAGCCGGAGGAACCCATCATGCTTTTTCTGATCATGGTGAAGGCTACTGCTTACTCAATGATCAGGCTGTAGCAGCTAATATCCTTCTTAGAGATCAACAGGTTCATAAGGTTTTAATTGTCGACCTTGATGTTCATCAGGGCAATGGTACAGCTGAAATTTTCCATGAAAATGACAGGGTCTTTACCTTCAGTATGCATGGTGCTCGAAATTATCCAACACAAAAGATGGTATCGGATCTGGATATCGCACTGCCATGTAAAACAGAAGACGAGGCTTACTTAAAAATACTCAAAGAAACACTGCCCCAATTAATAAAGCCAAATAAGCCGGATATAGTTTTCTATCAGGCAGGAGTAGATGTTATGGAGAATGATAAATTTGGCAAACTTTCTCTGAGTCTTGAAGGCTGTATGAAAAGGGATGAAACTGTTCTGAGCCTTTGTCAATCCCATAAGATTCCTGTAGTCGTCACGATGGGAGGCGGCTACAATAGAAAATTTTCAAAAATATTGGATGCCCATGCAAACACTTTTGTAGTCGCGACCCATTATTTTATGTAATATTTTCCACCCATTCAATATGCGAAATACTGCACAAAAACTTCTAAGAAGCGATTTTTAAAGGTTTATATCTTATTTAAAATTAACACATTACAACAACGAATTGACAACTTGCCATCTTCATGCTTAGCCAAAGCTAAACATTGGAGAAATCAAATGAAATCAAACCTTATATTCGACATGTCAGACTATGAATATGTAAAGATCAGAAGTCTTAACAACACAAAAACTGAGTTACTGTTATCACAGAAAGCATATTGGGCCTTGAGAGATTTAAATCATAACGCAGAGCTAAACCACTGTATTGATGAAGCCAACCATATTGAAGAAGATCACAAACACCATTTAAAGGTTCCTGAGGACATGGTCTCCTTAATGAGACATTCTATAAGCGACATTATTAAAAAAATTAAAATAGCATCTAAAATTGGACGATGTAAGTATGGAGACATTACAAGAAAAAATTTAATCCATTGCCTCCATCAACTTCATGGCTAATTACATCCTTTTCCAATGCTCCAAAAAGCGAACATAACCTGTTAAATATTAAATATTTTCTTCTTACAGTCTTTCGTCACATATTATATGTATGTGAGTCTGGAAAAGAGCAATATCATGGACAAATATAAGGGTGATGAAGCAGAAAAAACGATTCAGAATAAATCAAAAATGAAACTCCTGAGTTTGATCGAACCTTAGAATATGAGGAAACTCAGATAGATGATGTCGAAAGTAAATATGGCCACACGACGGAAATCGTATTATCTCGGAAAGCATATACAGCTGTTAAATATATGAATACAAACCCTGATCTTTACCACATCATCAAACAGACTGGCAACACTGAAAGTGATCAGCGACAACACCTCAAAATTCCAGATGGCATTATTGCAGTTGCAAGAGATACCTTCAGTGACATAGTGCGCAAAATAAATATGAGTATGAAAAGAGGCCGTTGTCAGTAAGGTGAAATCACGAAAAAGAATCTGATTCACTGCATGTCGAAGCTGCATGGCTAAAAAAATCACAGTTTATCTAAAAAAGGCTTAAAGAAATCTTTTTTACCTCCGATAGAAATAGAGCACAATGTAAAAGACAAGGAGGTCAGCATGTTACATTTGGAGCAGCAAGATTGCAGTGATACACTTAAGGCTCTTGAATCTCTGGAAGGGATACTTGAGGAAACCATCAGAATTACCGAAAGAATTCTCACTCGAGATCCGCTAGATTTTGACACTATGGATGCCTGGAACGAAGAAATCGAAGCCGAAAATCACTATCATACTGAAAAGATTTCTGACTTGTATAAAGACTTTAAAAAGAATGAGCGAGTTTTCGACTTTGTACCGGATATGACTGGATGGTCACTGATCTCTGACTAACATAAATTTTGACGAAGAAGGGTTTTGCCTCTATTGGGAGCCTACGGGAGCCGTTTGGCTCCCATTTTTATTTTTAAGAGAACTCTCAACGTCCTAGTCACTATCTCTCTTTACAATAGAGTTAAAGAGGTTATTTTTGACCTCAACAAAAATCATATTCGGGAAAGAGAATTGACTGAGATAATTACACTTGATGGACCTGCAGCATCTGGTAAAAGCACGCTTGCTTCAATGATTGCTGACAAGGTAAATGGTTTTTACATAAATACAGGCTACATGTATAGAACTCTCACTTGGGTTATTTCGGAAAAAAATCTGGATCTGGAAAAAGATCGTCAGCAAATTATTAACCTGCTACAAGAGCTTTACATTCACTACGAAAAATGTGACGAACATCACATGCAGCTCATCTGTGACGGGAATCCTGTTGAGCAAGCTAAAATTCGCAATCCTGAAGTCACCAAACAGGTCAGTGCTGTAGCGGCTATTCCCGAAGTTAGAGACTGGATGGTCAAATGTCAGCGCAAATGTGCCGATGTCGGTCTTGTTGTCATGGAAGGTCGCGATATAGGCACGGTTGTTTTTCCTGATGCTCATTACAAATTTTTTGTCACTGCCAGTCCAGAAGTCAGAGCCAAACGTAGACTGGCTCAAGATGGTGAAGTTCCAGAAGGAGCAACTGTTGAGAAAGTTGCAGCAGATATTGCCAGAAGAGACGAGTTGGATATGAACCGGGCTATTGCTCCACTTAAACAAGCCGACGATGCAGACTTTATCGATACAAGCGATCTGACAGTTGAACAAGCCGTAGATAAAATTGTTTCGATCGTCAGTACAAAAAATAACGGCATACATGCATAAAACTGAATTCAAGTATTGCGTTCCATACTTTGATACTGATCAGATGGGCGTTATATACCACGGCAATTATCTTCGCTATTTTGAAATGGTTCGAAATCAATTTTTACGAGATATTGGTTACCCATACACCAAAATGGAAAGCGAAGGTACTATGCTGCCAGTGGTTCAGGCTCAAGTCGATTACAAAAGTCCAGGTTTTTTTGAGGATGAACTAACTTTCATAGCTCAAATAAGCAAATTTAAAGGCTGCCGTATTCATTTTGAGCATGAAATCATCAACCAAGATGAAAAGCTTCTTGCGAAAGGCTATACAACACATTGCTTTATGTGTAAAACAAAAAGAAAGCCGATTCCTGTAACAGAGTCATTTATAAAAATTTTGACAGATAAAGGCATAATATGAGTCAACTTGAAAATACTTTAAAAGATATCGACCTACTTCATTCTCAAGACCCCAAGAAAGTCGTAATTGACGGCACTGAAAAAGCCGAAGAACTGATTTACGCTGAAAATATGAGCGCTGCTCTTTGCAAAGTTTATGACGAACCTTCTGAAGAATTGATCATCGCAGTCCGCAGCCAGCACCTTTGCCGTTGGGAAATCGCTCGTTCAGAGTATCCAATGGATCGCCCAGGTTACCTGAAGTGGCGTACAGATCTGGGTAAACTTCATGCTGACAAAGCTTGTGAAGTAATGGCGAAAAATGGTTACCCTGAAGAATCCATCGATAAAGCCAGAAAAATCATCCGCAAGCAAAACCTCAAGGGTAGTCCGGAGGCTCAGGCAATGGAAGACTGCGCTTGCCTTGTATTCATAGAAACCGGTTTCCTCGATTTTGCGAAGAAATATCCAGAAGACAAAATCATCGATATAGTGCAAAAAACCTGGAATAAGATGTCTGAAAGAGCCCAGCAAGAAGCCTTAAAGCTTGATCTGCCAGAAGAAGCACTAGATCTAGTCAAAAAAGCTCTAAACTAATTTTCAATTGATGAGTTGGTGGACGATATATCTAGCAATTTTTGCTGCTGCAGTGGTTATGTCTGCTATCATGACTCCTCTATGCCGTTCTCTTGCCTGGAGATGGAACTTTCTGGATAAACCTAATTCTGAGGGCCACAAACTTCATTCAGGGGCAACTCCTGTACTTGGCGGCATGGCCATGGTTCTCTCATGGACAGCTCTAATTATTGGCGGCTATTTATACCTGCGCTTTTCTGAAGACCTACCTGTAAAAATTGCGACTTTTGCCAAAGGTCTGGGAGATGTTCAAAGACGCTCTATATGCATAGTAGGCGGTGCTATAGCCATGTGGCTCATTGGTTTACGTGATGACAAAAAACCTATGAGCGCCAAAGTTAAGCTTGCCTTGCAGATAACTGTCATGGCTGTGGTTGCCCAATGGGGCGTGAAAGTGACGCTTTTTACTGCTGACCCATTTCTTTCATGGCTACTCACTTTTGGCTGGCTGATGGTGATCTTAAATGCTGTCAACTTTTACGATAATATGGACGGCCTGCTCAGCGGAGTCGCCGGTATATGTGCATTTATTTTTATGATTGCTGCCGGAACCATGGGGCAGTATTTAGTCGCAACTCTAGCTGCCCTGACAAGCGGAGTCGCCTGGGGCTTCTTCATGCATAATAAAAGTCCGGCTACTATCTTTATGGGCGATAGCGGTAGTCATTTCCTGGGCTACATGCTCGGTGTTATTGGCACTATGGTGACCTACAATAAAGGTGATTCCCTGACTACACCTTATCCTTTTTTAATTCCCTTCATGGTATTAGCTCTGCCGTTGTTTGACCTTGGTGCGGTTGTGGTGATTCGCATACGCAATAAAAAACCTATTTATATTGGCGATCACAATCACATTTCCCATAGATTTGTAAAAATGGGCTTTTCCCGTAAACATGCCGTTCGGTTAATTCACCTGCTTTGCCTGATAATTGGCCTCTGTAGTATCGCTATTTTGCACTCCGCGCCCATTGTCGCCATATTACTTCTTGCACAAACTGTCGCCCTGCTTATATTTCTAACAATTTTACATAGCAGACAGAATTTAAACGGAAGCTCGAAATGAGTACTACACTAAACGATACAGCCCTTGAAAACCTTGTTAAAGTTGCACTTGCCGAGGATATTGGCAGTGGAGATGCAACAACTCTCTCTACCGTTCCAGAACACTTAAAAGCCACTGCAGTTTTTCTGGCCAAAGAAGATTGTGTCTGTGCCGGTCTGCCTATTTGTGAAAAAGTTTTTCATGAACTCGATCAACATTCAAAGTTTACTGCCAAAGTTGAAGAAGGTGACTTTTGTCCAAAAGGAACCATCCTGGCTGTAGTCTTCGGCAACGCACAGTCTATCCTGACTGGCGAGAGAACCGCTCTTAACTATCTGCAAAGAATGAGTGGAATCGCCACAACGACCAAAAAATATGTCGATGAAACTGAAGGCAGCAAAACAAGAATTCTCGATACAAGAAAGACTACTCCAGGACTGAGAATGCTTGAAAAGTACTCTGTGCATATGGGAGGTGCTACTAATCACCGTTTTGGTCTTTTTGACCGCGTTATGATCAAGGATAACCACAGAGAATTAGCTGCACTAAATGGCAATGGTGGAATTACTCGCAGTGTGAATGCCGCCAGAGAAAAGTTCCCGGATTTGGAAATCGAAGTTGAGGCTGATAACCTCGATGAAGTCAAAGAAGCTGCTGAAGCCGGTGTCGAATATATTCTTCTCGATAATATGTCGAATGACGAAATGAAAGAAGCCATAAAAATCATCGATGGACGCTCACAGGTTGAAGCAAGTGGTGGAATTACAATTGAAAGAATAGCTTCTATTGCTGCTATTGGTGGAGTCGACTTTATCTCTGTGGGAGCTCTGACTCACTGCATCAAATCAGTCGATATATCACTTGATATTCAAATAGATAGCAACTCATAAGGTTTGACAAAAGCCGTATCCGCAGTATTTACTTTGCGGTTAGAATTAACGGTTTTTATAAATGTTACGGGTTACAGAAATATACAAAAGCATCCAGGGAGAAGGCTCTAAAGCCGGGCTTCCTTGTGTTTTCGTACGCTTAACAGGCTGCAACCTTCGCTGCACCTGGTGTGATACTGAGTATGGCTATAATGGCGGCAAAGATATGCCCTACGAAGACATTCTGTCAGAAGTTGCCAAGCTCAATTGCTCTCTTGTTGAAATCACCGGCGGCGAACCTCTCATGCAAAGTAACACTCCAGAACTCGTTGAACTTTTACTCAAAAATGACTATACTGTTCTCTTAGAAACAGCCGGGGCTCACGATATATCTGTAATTTCAGAAAAAGTCAGTAGAATTGTCGATATGAAATGCCCAGGCAGTGGAATGCTTGAAAAAAATGACTACAAAAATTTAGAGCGTTTAACATCTCATGACGAACTAAAGTTTGTCGTTGCTGATGAAAACGATTTTAGATGGGCAGAAGAACTGGTCAAAAAGCACAAGCTGCAAGATAAATGCCCTCTATTGGTTTCTCCGGTATTTAGCAAAATCTCGGAGGTAGAACTGGCGAATCTGGTGTTGGATTCAAGCGTTAAGTTTAAATTTCAATTGCAGCTGCATAAATATATCTGGGGCCCGGAAGCAAAAGGAGTCTAGGCCACTCATAAAGGGGCATTATGGACTTAAAAACAAAATTGATCATACAAGCCGGTATCAACGAAGATATCGCCATACACATCGTTAAAAGCCTATCTGCTGCTGAACAAAAGCAACTATGCCTTCTTGATCCTGTTCAATTGATGCAACAGATCCCTGATCTTATGATGGATGCCAATTGCAACGATGAATTTGAACTGGAGCCCATCTATCAAAAACAGGTTCCACCCAAGCCTCTAACAGATCATTTACTTAAAACAGGTAAATACCCACAATCAACTGCTTCTACAAATGGTAAAACAAAAACTGATGAAGAGGATGAACCCTCCAATTCCCTCAAAAGCTACTTGCTTTGTATCTTATTAGGAGTGGCCATTTTCGGTTTAGTTTCTTCATTTTTACCTGGAGAAAAGCAAACAATAACAAATACAGAAACGGATACAAAGATCACGAAGTCACCAAATGCTTCGAATCCAGCTCCAATTGTCAAGTCAGAGAAAATACCCACTGTAACTCTACTGCCAGAACTCCCCCCAAGAGGTTCATGGATGTTCAACCCCGGCCTCAATTACGTATCTAAAGTTGAATGTAAAGATGAACGCTTCAAAAGCTTCAATATTGATTACACCATTGAACTCTGGCTAAAGGTTACAGGTACCATAAATCATGAAATTAATTTAATAGAACTCTTTAGTAATGAACTCCCCATAGAGCGCCCTTTTTTGAATGATATTGGTCAATTTTGTTTTGCCGCTGGTCCAGGTTTCCCAATCTTGAAGTATTCTAAAAGCATTCCTCAAAACGGTAAACATTATCACTTGGCTGTCTGTAAGTCAGGAGATCAGTTCAAAATGTTTATAAACGGCAAGCTCAGAAAAGACTTTAAGATTAAAACAAGTTTTCCAAAATCCCGGGAAGGTCTTCAACTTTTCAGAACATTTGAAGCTACCGAAAATCTCGCTATCGATGAAGTCAGAGTTTCCAGTGAAGCTATTTACAGTCAAGAGTTTATTCCAGAAAGAATATTTACAATAAGTGCAATTACTGAACTCTATATGCCTTTAGAGAAGACGGCAGAGAACTCTTTGAGATTTTTTGGCATAAACCACTACAAAAAAAGTGAGCCACTCACCGGTGGCAAGTGGCTCAATATTATTTATGAAACTCAAGTTGTTTCAAACGAGCTCGAAAAGCTCAGGAAATCGGAAAAGAATTAAAGGCTTGCTTTATTTTGTAAGGCTTCATTTTCTTTATTGATTATCTCACACTCCATGCGCCATTGCTCCATGGAGTCCCTGTAAAGCTGTAAGCCTTCTTCATACTTCAATACTTCATGCTCAAACAATTTTGTCGCTTCAATTGTTTGATAAACACTCTTAAAAATAAACTTCCTTTGACTAGGAGCGATATCGTTAACTGAAAATGACATCTTAGCATTACTATCCTTTAACTGAATAGTGACTTTACCAGACTCAACGTCCAAAACAGTACACTTAAATGATGAACCATTGGTAAGTTTGAGTAATGCCTTTTTATTCAGAGGAACCTTAAATGCCGAGCAAAATTCAGGATCATTTAATTTTTCCTGAATAAAGTCCTCTTTGGACGGTTTTACAGGTTTAGTGATCGCAGGCTTTGAAGGAAGCTCCTTCAAGTCAGGCTTGACATAAACCCCGGCAGGCTCTCTTACTGGTTCGTTGGCAAACTTATCTTCAACTTGCTTTTCCTGAACCTCTAATTTTTTCGCAGCTTCTGCTTTTGCAACAATCTCTGCTCTTTTAGTAGCCTGAAGTTTTGAATACTCTTTAAATCCATAGTACCCAGCTCCTGCTGCTAAGGCAATCACAAGAGGGTAAACTAAAATACCGGCTCCTGTTCCTTGTTTGGCTTTGCAAAACCTACAAATTTTAGCTTTTGCACTTATTTCGCCATCACAATATTTACATATTTTTGTCTTCATTTGTTCCACACATAACCCTTGTTTGTAATTTTAAAGATAAGAAACCTATAGCCCTTAAAGATTTCTAAATATTTTAAATAATTCCAAATAATGATTTATCTATCATAAAACATTTAATTCTTCACAAAGAATCACATGCACATATTGGTTTTGTATGCGATATTATGCTAGAGTTTAGTTTTTCTATACTTTTTTTGGACCATTTAAAAATTTTGAATCTTGCAAGTAAGATTTCATCTTTGCCATAAAAGCAGCATTTGAGTCATCAATTAACGTTTGAAGTGGGATCAAAAAGTCAGCGTGATTACGCCCTTTGCGGTGCTCTGGAACCTTCGTCGGAAACTTGAGGTATTTATTTATCTTTGGTAGAGCTTTTTTATTCATTAACAGAACTGCAGAATACAAACAAAGTCCCTTAGGCATATAAAGCGAGCTGCCTAGAAACTTTTTACTGTCTATGGTTAAGTCGTAGTTTTCTTTGACTTCCACACCAAGATCATAAGTTTCATTTAAAAATGACTGAATTGCTTTCGTGCTGTACTCCATGAAAGAAGTAATATCAATTGATGCACCCCGATCATAACGAAAGGCTATACACACACTATTTTCATCAAGAACAACACAGCCACCACCGCCATAGCGTTTAAATACCGGCACCTTATCTTCTTTAGATGCATCCAGAAAAATCTCTTTATCAGCCTTCTGCGAACGACCAAGTACAATGATTGTACTCTTAGGTTCCCAAATTCTAAATTCTGGACTTTCTTTTGCTAAAAGGCTTTCCCCCAAAGGCTCTTCAGGAAGGAAATCTGAGTTTTCTGAAAATAATGGTTTAAATTCTTTCATTTGTTAAATTCTTCCTTGTACGCAGAAGTAGACACCCATAATCGCAATGGATAATCCCAGATCCTTAAATCTTCCTGTTTATCCATTTCTCTTTGTATAAGTCGTTGTTCTGGAGCCTCACCAATTCGAGGTGCCTTTTGTTTCAAAACCTGTAAACATAACTCTCCAAAAGCTTGAACTCTAGGAGTAAAATCGTGCGCCATAATAGGTATAAAAGTTACCGCTTTATGATGATCATTGTGTAATCTAGGGTATTCCTTCCAAATGCTTTCTATTTCCTTATCCTTTAAATCAGAAAACTTTCGACCTTCAATGAACTTTCCATATAAAGGGTCTATAACGTAACTTTTACCTTTATAATTCACTTCACATATAGTGTGATGTGAAACCAAGGTTTCTGGATCCCTAAAATAAATAATATAAGCTTCTGCCCCTGCTTGATAGGCCAGTTCACACATAACCCAACTTTGCCTATCACAAAGCCCAAATCCACGGCGCCAAATCTGAATCGGAAACGCACTTTGATCTTTTTGGCCACTTCTTTTACTAAGCCTTTCACGAACTTCTCTATATAAGTAATTAACTAAACCGTCAGATGATTGATTACGCGAAAATTGATATGCTAAGTCATTGAAAAAAAGAGATTGCTTAATCGAGAATAAATCAGATTTTGTATAATGTTTTCTTTCCAGGAACTCTTTGTTAATTCCCCATGGTTTTAGCTGTGACAAAGTACTTTTATTTAATGCTGGAATATCTTCTTTTGTTAAAATCTGATTTAAGATCTCTAATGCATGTGTATCATCACCCTTACGAAGTTTGGAAAAAAAATATTCTAAAGCATATTTTTCCTCAATAGTGACTTCTGATACTGGTTTAGCTTTATCGCAAGACAGCCCCAAAAATAAGACAAAAGTAAAAAATAAAGTTTTCATAACAAAAAATGGGCCCCTTTTGGAACCCATTCAAGTCTTTATTTAAGATTTAATTAAATGTGAATAGCCTTATTCACTGAATCCATCGCTGCTTCCATTGTCGCTTCAGAGAGCGTTGGGTGAGCGTGAACTGTATGTGCAATCTCTTCCCAAGTAGCTTCAAGCTTCATAGCAAGACCAAGCTCGGCAATCATTTCTGTTGCGTCGTAACCAACGATGTGAGCACCAATGATAGCTTCAGTCTCGGCATCGAAGATAAGCTTAACCATACCTTCTGGGTGACCAACACCGTGGGCCTTACCGGAAGCAGTAAATGGGAATTTACCGATTGTAACTTCTTTACCGGCAGCTTTAGCAGCTTTTTCTGTAAAACCGACACCGGCAACCTGTGGCTGGCAGTAAGTACACCCAGGAATCTGACCGTAGTCAACGCCATGCTTAGCTTCACCACAAATGTGTGCTACTGCGACTTCACCTTCAGCAGAAGCCTTGTGAGCTAGCATCTGCTTACCGGCACAGTCACCGATCGCGTAAATATTTTCGTTTGAAGTCTGTTGGAACTCATTAACAATCGCATTACCGCGCTCATCAAGTTTCACACCAGCTTCTTCAAGTCCGAAACCGGAAGTATTCGCCTTCATACCAACAGCTGATAAAACGATATCTACTTCTATTTCAGTTTCTTTACTTTTTTGGTTTTCAAGAATAGCTTTAATTTTGCCGTCCTTGATAACGTCAACTGATTTAGTCTTCGTAGAAGTATAAACTTTAACACCCTGTTTCTTGAATTCTTTCTCAAGAACTTTTGCAGAGTCAGCATCTTCAACAGGTAGAAGCTGATCAGCCATTTCAACGATGTGAACTTCAGTACCGATTGCGTTAAAGAAATAAGAGAATTCAACTCCAATTGCACCAGCACCAATGACAAGCATCTTTTTAGGCTGCTTTTTAAGCTCAAGAGCCTGGCGATAGCTGATGATATTTTTGCCATCAACTGGAGCAAAAGGAAGACTTACTGGCGAAGCACCGGTAGAAACGATGATCTTCTCAGTTTCAATTGTCGATTTGTTACCTTCAGCATCGGTTACTTCAACAAGATTTGAAGCCAGAATGTGAGCTGCGCCACGGATATCGGTAACTTTATTCTTTTTAAACAAGAACTCAATACCACCAGTCATTGTGCCGGAAACATTACGAGAACGCTCAACGATCTTCATAAGATCAGCTTTTACACCAGTTGCACTTAAGCCGTAATCACCAGCGTGCTTCATAGACTGGAAAACTTCAGCAGATTTCAAAAATGCTTTAGTTGGAATACAACCCCAGTTCAGGCATATACCGCCCAAATGAGCTTTATCGATACAGGCAACTTTCTTACCAGCCTGACCGGCTTTAATCGCGGCAACGTATCCACCAGGACCAGCGCCGATAACTACAACATCATATTTTTCAGACATTTGTTACTCCTTACAGCACCAGCTTAACCGGCGTTTCCAAATAATTTTTAAGTGTATTCATAAATTCGGCAGCAAGTGCACCGTCAACAACTCTGTGATCACAAGTAATAGTCAATTTACAAATACTGACTTCTTTCACTTCGCCATCAACCATTTTTAGTTGCTTACTCGTTCCTGCAACTGCAAGAATCGCAGCCTGTGGTGGATTGAGAATAGCTGTGAAAGTTTCCACAGCACCGAACATACCAAGATTAGAAATTGTGAAAGAACCACCCTGGTATTCATCAAGAGAAAGAGAACCAGCACGAGCTTTACCCACCAGCTGACGGACATCTTTCCCAATCGCTGCAAGACCTTTAGTATCAGCAGAACGAACAATTGGCGTGATAAGACCGTCAGGAATACTTACTGCAACAGAAATATCAACATCATTGAACTGACGGATGTAGTCACCCTGGTAAGCGGCATTCATTTCTGGATGCTCACGGAGTGATAGGGCAACAGCTTTGACTATAAAATCATTGATAGAAATACGAGTATTTTCCATGGAATTCAGCTGCTGACGAATGTCGAGCATCTTATCCATTTCAACAGCTGTAGACAAGTAAAATACCGGAACACCGGCAGAAGCCTGAATCATTCTATCAGTGATAGCTTTACGCATCTGTGTAAGGTTGACATCAGTTGCCGGCTGTGTAGCACGATTTACGTAGCCAACAAGACCAGAACCTTTTTCTGCCTCGTTCATACCGTAGCCGTTTGGAAGACTTTCAACATCTTCGAGCACAATGCGAGAACCGGTAGTTTTTGGTTCTACTGCAGCAAGATTAATTTTTTTCTTATCTGCTAGTTTCTTCGCAGCAGGAGAAGCTTTAACTGTTTTGCTGCTGTCTACAAAACCGATTGGAGGTGCAACTGTTTTTGGAGGATCAACCGCTGGAACAAATGCCGCAACTACAGCGCTAGCAGCAGCAGGTCCTGGAGCAGCTTTCGCTTTCGCTGCATCATCATCAGAAGACTCATCTTCTTCAACAGGTACTTCTGCAACTGCAGCTTCTTTTGCCAGAGCTTCTTCAAGCTCAGCTTCAAATTCTTCCCCTTCTTCCTCTGTGAATACAGCGATAACTTTACCAACTGGAGCTTCACCACCTTCAGAAAGAAGAATTTTACGAAGGTAACCTTCGTCTAGAGATTCGTAATCAACAGTAGATTTATCTGTTGCGATACTGGCGATAATCTGACCTTCTTCAATGAAATCGCCTTCTTTGACTTTCCACTCAGCAATTGTACCTAACTCCATGGTAGGGCTGAGACTTGGAAGTTGTATAATAATAGCTGACATCTTTTCCGCCTCTTAATTCATGTACAATGCTTTCTTTACGCCGGCAACAATTTTGTCGACGCCAGGAAGGGACTCTGCCTCAAGGTTCTTAGCATAAGGCAGTGGATTTTCGTTCTGGCTAACGCGAACCACCGGGTGATCGAGCTCATCAAAACAAAGATCACTGATCTGAGCTGCAACTTCAGCACCGAATCCGCAGAACTCGTGGCCTTCTTCAGTCACAACAAGACGCTTAGTCTTTCCGACTGATTCAGCAATAAGATCGATATCCAGAGGTTTAATTGTACGAGGGTCAACGATTTCAACGCTGATCCCTTCTTTAGCAAGGATATCTGCCGCTTCTTGAGCTAGAAGAACCTGTCTCAGGTGAGCACAGACAGTAACATCTGTACCTTCGCGCTTGATATCGCCTTTACCAATTGGAATGATGTACTCTTCTTCTGGAACTTCACCAGTGGTACCGTAAAGGAATTCATTCTCAAGGAAGATAACCGGGTTGTTATCGCGAATTGCTGCTTTAAGCATTCCTTTGGCATCGTACGGAGTCGCCGGAGCCATAACGATCAAACCAGGAATGTGAGCGTAAAAACTTTCAAGGTTGTGTGAGTGCTGAGATGATACCTGAGCTGCAGCACCATTGGCGCCACGCATAACCATTGGAACGTTAAATTGACCACCGGTCATGTAGTACATCTTTGCAGCATTGGAAATAATCTGGTCGATAGCAACCAAAGAGAAATTCCAACTCATATATTCAACGACAGGTCTAAGACCCATCATGGCTGCACCAACACCCATTCCAGTGAAACCACTTTCGGTAATTGGTGTATCTTTAACTCTCTCGGGTCCAAACTTGTCCAGTAGACCTTTTGTAACTTTATAAGCACCATTGTATTCAGCAACTTCCTCACCCATGATAAAGACTTTTTCATCTTTGATCATCTCTTCCTCAAGGGCCTGGTTCAGTGCCGTTCTGTATTCAATAACTGGCATTTAGACTGTCCTTTATGCTAAAACGTGGGTTGCAACTTCATCAAGTGGCGGCCAAGGTGAATCTTCAGCGAATTTAACCGCATCCTTGACTTCAGCTTTCACTTCTTTATCAAGAGCTTTGTAAGCTTCTTCATCAATCCAACCCTCCTCCTGCATTTGAGCAAAGAAGCGGTTGATACAATCCTGATCCATGAAACTCTTGACTTCATCTTTTGTACGGTAAAGACCAGCATCTGAGACTGAGTGACCTTTGTAACGGTAAGTAACCATGTTGACAATCACCGGGCGACTGGTCTCACGAACCTCTTTGATGATTTCTTGCATCTTGGTGTAAACTTCAATAAGGTCAAGACCGTTGATCTCATAACCTTTGATACCGTAACCAGCAGCCTGATCCTGGATATTCGGGTTAGCAACAGCTCTCTTAGTAGCTGTACCCATGCCATACTGGTTATTTTCACATATATATATAACAGGTAGATCCCAAAGAGCAGCAAGGTTCACTGACTCGTGAAAAGTACCTTGAGCCGAAGCTCCATCACCAAAGTAAGTCAGGTTAACAACCTTCTTGCCTTCATACTTACCGGCAAGAGCAGCACCAGTACCCACTGGAATCTGGCCACCAACGATACCATGACCACCAAGATAGTTGTACTTTTTCGAGAAAACGTGCATTGAGCCGCCTTTACCGCGAACACAGCCTGTTACTTTACCGTACATCTCTGCCATAATCTCTCTGGCCGACATACCAATAACCAAACCTTGAGCGTGGCAACGGTAAGATGTAACAAAAGAGTCTTCTTCATTTAAATGATTTAGTGTGCCAACAGCAACGGCTTCCTGACCAATATATGTATGACAGAAACCTGTAATATGCTTTTGCTGATAGCCTTTCAAACATGCTTCTTCAAAGCGACGACAAACGAGCATTTGTCTCAGCATTTTCAAAGCGTTTTCTTTTCCTATAGACTTCATAAAAAACCTGTTTTTTTTCAGCTCTGAGACATCACTCCCGTAAAAATCTCCAGAACTACGATTCTCGTATTTTTTAATGCTAAGATTTAAGAATCCTGTTAAACGCAGATAATATATACACGTGTTTCATTGATTTGCAATGGAAAATTCCACGCGTAAAATAGGCAAAGAATGTCACAAATATATGAAGATGAAGCCATGATAGATTTTACAGATCTCCCACCCATTATTTTAGCCTCACAGTCACCACGCCGTAAAAAGATTCTCGAAGAAGCTGGATTTACTTTCAAAGTCGTTTCTGCCGATGTCGAAGAAGAAACCTTAACTACAGCCTCAGAAACAGTCCAAGCCAATGCTAAAATGAAATGTGAAGCTGTTGCTCAAAATTATCCTGATCATTTGATAATAGCTGCTGATACCGTAGTAAGTTTGAACGAAAGAATTCTTGAGAAACCTGACAACCTCAATGAAGCGAAAGAAATGCTGAAAGCACTTTCTGGAAGAAGCCATGAAGTTATGACCGCTGTCTCTCTTATATATAATGACAGGGAAGTAGGCTTCATGGATACCAGCAAAGTTCATTTCAACGATCTAAACGATGAAAAAATAAGCAAGTACATAAGTAAAGTGACGCCACTCGATAAGGCCGGAGCCCACAATATCGATGAAGAAGGCTCCTTAATTATCGAAAAATTTGAAGGAGAATACCAAAATATTATGGGTCTTCCCATCAGATCTTTAATTAGAGAGTTAAAAAAAATAAAAAAATCTTAAAATGACTATTGCGCTCAAAGTTTTAATTTTCTATGATGTAATACAGCCTACAAGCTAAAACTAAGTAAATTATAAGGAAGAGACACAAAATGAAAAAGTCTAACAAGGGTTTTACCCTGATCGAACTTCTTGTTGTAGTTGCCATTATCGGTATTCTTGCAGCAATGATCCTCCCGGCACTAAGCTCAGCAAGGACAAAAGCACGTCTTGCACACTGTAAGTCAAATCTTAAAAACATCGGTACCACTGTTGCTTCATATTACACTGACGGTCTTGAAAGAGATTGGCCAACTGAGTGTAGTACTGGTGCAAAAGTTACTACAGATGGTGGTTTTGGAATTGACTCTGCAATTGCTACTTGTCCAGTTGTAGACTCGATTGCTGCAAATGTTTATGAATGGAACACAGTAGCTATTACGAATGCATCTATTTATACTGGTAACTCCGTAAGTAAAATGGCAGAGGATGCTGTCGGTACTGCGCACCCAGATCCCGCTAAATTTAAAATGCAGGCAGTATTCCAAGACGGCCACGTGGAAGCTATAAATGAGGCCGAGTTAAATAATTAGTATCGTAATATTCATCGCTTCCTTCTTATAGGAAGCTTGAAGAAAATTGGCGAAGCTCCGAAATTTTATGAGCTTTGCCATTTTTCTTTATGAAAAGTGACAAATAATCCCCCACTAATCATATTATTTACCCCTCTTTCTAACCTTCAACTCACCTCTTTTACCTGCAAAGCTTTTTGAATGGGCTTTGGCTTCTTTGTAGAGTTCTTCTTGAGAAGCAATATTTTTATCTCCCTCAATTCTTTGAAAACTTCCTGTCTGAAGTAATTCATGAGAATGCAAAGTATCCTCAAAGTAAAGATCTAAAACAGTTTTTACTCTTTTTGCATGTTCACCTTCAGGAACTTTGAACATGAGTTCAATGCGCTTTTCCAGGTTTCTAGCCATGAGGTCAGCACTAGCAAGAAAGACTTCTTCCTTGCCGTTGTTTCTACAGTAATAAATTCTACTGTGTTCGAGGTATCGACCAACAACACTGACGACTTCGATATTTTCACTTTGACCTTTGACACCTGGAACCAACATACAGATTCCACGGATATTTAATTTGATTTTAACTCCGGCATTGGACGCTCTATAGAAGGTCTTGATAATATCCGGGTCAGCAAGAGAATTGGATTTACAAATGATTTCAGCTGTACCTCCTTGCCTGGCTATATCAATTTCCCGTTCAATCATTGAGAGCAAACGAGGCTTTAGCATTGTTGGAGCCATGGTCAACATAGACAGATTTGGAATAGTTGAATATCCAGTAATGCAATTAAAAAATAAACAAGCCTCATAAGTCATATCATCACGGCTGGTTAATAGACCGAAATCTCCATAAATTTCAGCAGTTTTTTCATTGTAGTTCCCCGTACCTAAGTGAAGATAACGTCGGACCTTATCTTCTTCTTTACGGATAACCATGAGGAATTTGCAGTGAACTTTTAAGTCAGCAACGCCGTATATTACATTGGCCCCGACCTCTTCAAGTTTCTGAGCCCAGACGATATTTTGACCCTCATCAAAGCGGGCCTTAAGCTCTACAAGGACAGTTACCTCTTTGCCATTTAACGCCGCTTTAAGCAGGGCATTTACTACAGGGGAATTTCCACTGGTTCGGTATAAAGTCATCTTAATCGCCATGATTGAAGGATCTGTTGAGGCCTTATCAATCAATTCTATGACTGGATCAAACTTCTCATATGGGTGATGCAGCAAGACATCTCGCTCTTTAAGCACTGAGAAAATATCATTGCCATCTAATAGGTCTCTTGGCTGACAAGACTCCCATGCAGATAACTTTAAATCTTGATAGCCCGGGATAAAACTTAAAGAAAACAGAGATTTAAGATCCAGTATTCCATCTATATCAAAAACCTCTTCATCCGAGATCTTAAGCAACTCGACCAAACGACTGCGAATTTTCGAACTCTCTTTATTTATCTCCAGCCGTATCGGAAAACTCTTCTCTCTGTGAATGAGAACTTCACGCATAGCACGCAAGAAATCCTTGTCATCATCTTCATCCACAGACAAGTCCATGTCTTTTGTCACTCTAAAGGATGCGTGTTCTAAAACTTTATAGCCCGGAAATAATTGATTGGCACACAGTTTTATAAGCTCTTCGAGTAAAACAAAGCGCTGTTCATTTTCCTCTCCCGGAATTTGTACCAATCTCTTTAAAGAGCTCGGAACTGGAACTACGGCTAATTCGACTTCACCCTTTTCACTTTTCAGTAAAAAGGCGGCATACAAGTGAAGATTAACAAAATTAAGCGCAGACTTGTTTGTCTCTGCTTTCATCGGAGTCATGACTGAAAAAATTTCACTTTGGAACAGTGACTTGGCGTTTTTTTTATCAGCCGTACTAAGCTCATTTAAAGTAAGAATATTTATACCAGAAGACTTCAACTCCGGAAGAATCTGAACATTTAAATACTTATACTGCTCTTCAACCATTTCATGAGTGAATTTAGAAATATTGCCCAATAATTCTTCGGCACTTATTGCCGATGGACAACTGTACTCTGCCTGATTAATAATCGTTCGTTTAACTCCAGCCACACGAACCATAAAGAATTCATCGAAATTAGAACTTGTAATACACAAAAATTTAAACCTTTCAAGAAGCGGATAGCTCTCCCTAAAAGCCTCATGCATGACGCGTCGATTAAATTCAATCCAACTCAACTCGCGATTGAAAAACTTTTTTTTCTCCAATTCTTTGCTCAAAACAGGACACTCCCATTGACTAATGAAATATTCATTCCATAAACCTCTTCAAATAAATCTCCCTTATTTTTCAAAGAGATTTTCTCAAGACTTAAATCAATCAAGCCTTGGCAATTAACTTCAATTTTTTCTTCCCTTACTTCAATATTACTGACTTTTACCCGCTGAGAATGCGACGAATCCAAAGCATCAGCAAAGCGTAAAATGGCGGCGAGCTTCATAATAACCATTCTCGTTTTCCAGTCTAAACTGTTAAACTCAGTATGCGATGAAGTTGGTAATGCTTTCCGGTGATAACGCACAACGTGTGATATAATAACTCTCTCATCCTGTCCTAAACCAAAAAGTTCTGAATTCCTGACTATATAATAACTGTGTTTGTGATGCGCACTTTGATTGATGAATGCTCCCACATCGTGCAACAAAGCTGCAACCTCAAGCATCAATCTGTATTTGTCTCCAAGTCCATGTTGCTTCTTTAAACCATCAAATAATTGCTCGGATAGTTTTGCTACATACACAGAATGAGTTTCATCAAAGTGATACTTACGACCCAAATTCATCGCTGAAGCCATCACCTGACTCTTAAATTTACGCTTAAACTCTTTTCCTTTACCTCCTAGAGAAAGTAAAACTCCGTCTCGAATACTGGCGTCAGGAATCAAAATGGTTTTAGCTGTAGTTCTTTCAAGAATCCTGGTGTAAACAGTTAATAAGGCATTCAGCGACTCAGCATCTATTATTGACAATAGATACTCGGAGGCAATGTCTTGTGGGGTCGAATTGAGAACTTTCCCTCGAAAGGCCATAAAAGTTGCTGAGTCAATTTCCCAGATACTTTTCTTTTTTGTGCCAATTTTAGCAGCCAATGTTCTCAACTCACCACCAAGGGCTACCATAAAGCGGGCTTTTTTGAATGAGTACTCGTGTTCATACATATCGAGCGTAGCCTCGACATTGTCATGAATTATTCCAGCAACAACATCAGCTGAACCAGGTAAACTCTTAAGCTGCTGTTCAATTCTTACAGTGCCCATACGGAAAGTATGAGACGCAACTATACTGCCGCGATAAAGCAGCATAATTTCACTACTTCCACCACTAACCTCAACAATAACCGAGTTCGCCTGACTGAACTTTGACCAGGACTCTTTCATGACTGCCTGAACCGCTGTAAATGTCAATTGGTTGGCTTCAACGCCTTCTATTACTCTGACCTTTAAGCCGGTTCTTAAAAAGACTCTGTCGATAAAAACATCGCGATTATTGGCTTCTCTCAAGGCGCTTGTGCCAATAACTTTTACTTCAGATGCATCAATTCCCCAACTCTTGAGCACAGCCTTAAATTCTGAAAGAATTTTGAGGCTTTCCAGCATCCCCTCACGTGAAATTTCATGATCATGAAATACATCTCGCCCCAGTTCAACTTTCTTTTCGTAACTGTCTAATGGACGCCATTTAATCTGAGGATCATCTGTTTCTTCGGCAATCAACATGCGAATTGCGCTGGATCCGATGTCAATAACTGCAGAGATTGTGCTACTTTTTTTATTCACGTTTGGAAGTCTCGTAAAGTAAATATGGTTATATCTAACAAACTAAACTCAAATATAGAATGTTTTAAGGGCAATTTATTGAAAAAAAGGTTAAATGCAGATCTAGGATAATAAATTGTACAACACAATATAATCTAGAAAATAAAAAAGGAGAAGCCCGGCGCTTCTCCTTTTTACCTACAAGACAGAAACTAAGAAAATAAATTCCCAGTCAATAAGACTGTAGTGTTGTTTTTGAAGATTTACACAACATTTTTCAAAAAAATATAAAAAAAAGTTGGCGAGGTTATAAAAATTATTTATAATGATCGGTCAAAATTGGCTGAATACCACTCTGCTGCTGCACGAAGACCCTTTTTCAAGTCTGTTTTAGGATGGTAACCGAGCAAAGTTTTAGCATTTGAAATATCTGCCACATAATGTGTCACTTCACCCACCCTTGCTGGTTCAAAAGTGACATTTGCTTTCACATCTAATACTTCCTGAAAAACATCTGACACCGTATAAAGAGGGTTTCCCTGCCCATAAGCCAAGTTAAAAGTTTGATTGTAGACCTGCCCCTTAAGCAGCCTTTCTACACCTCTGGAAATACCATCAACACAATCATCGATATAGGTAAAGTCCAAGATCTTATCACGGCCATAAACAGTAATAGGCTCACCATCTTTGATTTTTTTGTAGAAGAGAGGTATGACGCGTTCCATGCGCTCAATGTCATTATCATATCGTCCATAAACATTACTGAAACGGAAGACGATATACTTCATATCGTAACAACGTGAATACGAGTAGATAAAAGCTTCACTTGAAATCTTACTAGCGGAATATGGGCTCTCCGTAGTTGAAAAACTGGCCATGTCTTCATTTGTCTCGTAACGCTTGATATCGCCATAGACTTCACGCGTTGAAGAAAATACCAGAGGTATATTATTTTGACGGCAGTACTCAATGACATTAAACGTCATCATAAAATTATCGAAAGCTCGTTCAGGATGCTCAACCAACTCATGAACTTTTGCATTTGCAGCCAAGTGTACCACTAAATCCACTTGTCCATAATCAACATTACCTATTCCACCGAGGTGATTTCTATATGTCGAAGATAAATCCTGTAAAAGAGTAGGCGTCTCATCGGTCCAGGTATTACTTCTTTTGTCTACCCCAAAAACTTCATAGCCCATTTCTTTAAGTCTGGCTGCCAAGTTGGTCCCAATCTGGCCAGAGGCTCCAGTGATGAGTATTCTTTTCATTTTCACCTTCTAAATATTAAAAATCAGTGTCGTAAAAAGAAGGTTCAAAAAGCTTTTCTCTTTTGCGAACGGGAAGATCGCTGGCATTAATTTTCTCATCAAGAGTTTTGGCCTTAGGAGCTTTTTCTTCTTTTTCTTCACGAACAAGACTGATCACCTCTACAGGCTTCTCTGTCCATTTCCCGCTTTTCTTAACGTAACCGTGCTTTTTAAAGGTAACTTCAGTTAAAATTTCTGCCATTTTATTTCTATAAGACTGGCGGGCTTCTTGTAAGGATTTCTTAAGAAATTCATCGGCTGGCAGGTATTTGTTCCCAAATCGATAGTATCCGGCTTCCTTAAATTTCTTTGCAAGTACAAGCGACACTATCTTCTGCCTGTAAGCTTTTCGGTCTTCATTGAAGTAAAAGAGTTTATTGTCCATATATTTGGCAATCTTTTTCTGAGACAACTCTTCATCAAAATGCACCATGACACTTTCTGTCATATCAACCTTCGGAACATTGTAACTGCCAATCAACAACTCACCTTTGCGATTAAAGCCTTTATAGATCCCGGTAACCACGGCCATTCTACCAGTAGGTCTGATTCTCACAGTGACTTTTTCACCTTTTTTATACAGAGCATATTTCTTTATGGCCTCTGCTGCATGCTTGTTGATTTGTGAAGCAGGGAATTTTTCTTCGACCATACCTTCCACTTCCACATCGACTTCTTTTTTCACTTCAGGAATAGTCTTAATAGGCAATTTAGGAGGAAATGGCATGTTGTATTTTTCTGCGAGAATTAAAGGGGTCACATTTTCCTCTACAGCAGATTCAACAGCCAGGGAAATTTCTTTCTCTATCTTAATTCTTCGTTCGTCGGATATTTCCAGGTCCTGAGTATAAGCATTGAAGGCAAATAAAATACCCAGACCAAGTAGTAGATTCTTACACATAACAGCACCACTGGTTGTATAGTTATTTTAAAAATTAGAGGCTTTCGAGGTAGAGGCTCTTATTTTTTATAAAGTACTCATAGCCAGTATATACAGTTATAACAGCGGTTGCAATCATCAGCCCGCTCAGTGTGTAATGCACATAATCATTATCAATCGCAGCTAAACCACCTCTGCCATACAATCCCCAAATGACTCCACCGGAACCAAGATAGAGGAATTGAGTTAAGGTTTTCATCTTGCCACCAAAAGCAGCCGAAATTACCTGTCCCTTTTGAGCCGCAAGTAAGCGCAAACCTGTCACAGCAAATTCACGAGACAAAACAACAATGACCAGCCAGGCTGGAACTATTTCATTTTCGACTAATACGACGAAGGCTGCTGATACGAAAATTTTATCTGCAAGAGGATCCATCAATTTACCAAAGTCAGTAACCAACTCATACTTACGAGCCAAATAACCATCTAAAATATCCGACATGGCCGCTAGAAAACCGGCTCCCCAGGCTGCCCAACGAGTAATTTCAGAATCAACCGAAGCCAAAGCTACAAAGATTACAGTCAAGAAAAAGCGACTTACGGTTATTTTATTGGCGATATTCAAAGTATTAAGTCCACTAAAAACTTTTAAAATAAATTTCTTTACCAGCTGAATTATACTCTATCACTTGAATTGGCAACCAATTTTGCTTTGATTTGTAGAAAAGATTATCACTTTTGTAGCCAAAGAAGCCTTTGGCAAAGTCGGCGACAGCTTTGGGAAACACGATCCAGTCGCCATAAACTTTTAATTTTTCCTGATTTTTTTCCAAAAACTGCTGATATTCATCCTGCCAACCACCTTTGGGTTTTTGAGATGATCTTTGCTGAAATAAATCAAGAAAGTACTCTCTGTCTTTCCCCGACCAATCTATTTCAACTTCTTGAGAAATACCGATAATGTGGCCCTCGTCCATTCCTTCCCCTTCGTCTTCATAAGCACAGGCAACAATCACGCTACTGCGCATATATTCGAGGTCATTTAGAACAGCCAAGTGTACAGGTAAAGTGTGCAAACCAACAAGTAGCCTCTCACCTTCCTCATTTAAAATAGTTAAATCCCCTGGGTGAACATTGAGGCATGGAAAATAATCGGTAATATTGCAAAGGGGGACAAAGCCTGCAAAGATTCCAAAGTCGATATCGAATTTATCAAGCTTTTCACAAAGAGCCGCCGTCCATTCTTCTCTGACTTTACGACCTTCTTCAGTCGCTAGAGAAATATTCTTTAAGCCACGGTTTTTGTAAAACTCAAAAATGTCAAGAGAAATAAGCTCTACATCAAATTTTTCGGACAACTCAGCTGCACGACAACGGTCCGGCCGGTCAGTGACTATGCAAACAGGGGTATAAGCCAAAGAACTATGATTTTGCTGCCAATCTTCGAGAATTTTTTCTGCATTAGTTCCTGAACCACTGACAAAAATGGCCGTTTTCGCCGTTTCTGCAGCTCTCGTCTCAAAAAAAAATTTCGGTTCTGTAGAACTCAATATCACTTCCTGCTTTTAAATACTTTTAACCAAGGCTATAGTAGACACGATTTTGTCTATTTGACAACTGGAGCTCAATCAATTTAAAATGGTTTCAAAAAGGATTTTCATTGACATGAAACTTATGGCTAATTTTTTCCTATTATCAATAGTATACGTTCTGTCAACTGGTTGCAGTGGTTTATCAAACTGTAATGAGAACGTCAGCACTATCATTATCACAAGTAACAATTTCGAATCCAGAGCTTTAGCTGAATTTTTACAAGTTGAAAATAACCAGCCGATCATTGAACTTCCAGGCAACAAAGCTGACACTAAACTTTACGTCAAAGGACCAGACAAGCAATTGATGATCATTGATTATAATAAGTTTGGAAATTTCATTAACTTCAGCAATCCAAAGTACATCATTATTCTTGGCAACGATTACTACGTCCCTGAAAGCTATGTTCAACAAATCAATCCAAATATCAAAACTTACATCTTCGACGATAAAGATTGGCGTGTTATTGCCTGGCAACTAGAGGATCTAACCGGTTACTCCGGACTCGCAGAAGATTACATCAATACTCTTGATGAATTGGTAAGGTCAAACACTATTGAAGGCTACCTTGCTCCTACTGCTCCATCTGAACCTCAAGTCGTCTACCCAACTAACTAATTCCTATGGCATCGGTATTCTTTAACATCGCCAGGAATACCTTCAGGGAGTGCATCCGTGAACCCGTTTACGTTGTACTCCTGCTGCTCAGCCTTGTCTTAAACGGCCTCATGCCGGCTTTTGCCCTTTTTGTTTTCAGAGCTCAGGAAAAACTGGTTCGCGACAGTGACATGGCAACCATGATGATGTTCGGCATGATTACAGCCGTACTGTGCGCCAGTAATGCCATCCACCGGGAAATCAAAAACGGTACCGCTCTTTTAGTTCTATCTAAACCAATTAGCCGCCCCTTATTTATTACAGCCAAAATCGCCGGTATATGTGCCGTTATGTTGGTCTACTGCTTCCTATGTAGCCTAAGTACACTTATTGCTGTACGTGTTGCTGTAGACCAATTTAGATTCGATCAAGTTCTTTTCTGGGGTTACCTCGTACTGCTGGCTCTGGGACTGATCTATGCTGCAGCTCAAAACTACATGGCCAAGCGCAACTTTACTCAACACGTTGTTTATTACCTTTTACTCGCCCTGCCAGCATGGACAGCTTTTGCACACTTTAAGCTTGATCAAGACAAAATGGTCGGCATACAAAGTCAGACAGCCATAGCACTCTTTCTTCTGTCCATGGCAGTCATCGCGATGGGGGTTATCTCTACCACTCTTTCAACTTCCTTAAACTTTGTCGGAAATCTAGTCATAAGCTTTTTTATCTTTATGCTTGGCCTTATGTCGCCATATCTCTTTGGCCTGGCTGCAGCAAAAGGCAACTTTATTGCCGGCGCTGTTTATGCAATTATTCCAAACTGGCAGGAATTCTGGATGGCAGACCCCATAAGTGTCGGAACAGCCATTCCTGGAGACTATGTTTTCAACTGCATCATTTACTTCTTTAATCTCATCAGCATTTTCATTCTGGCGGCCATCCTTTTGTTTCAGGAAAGAGAAGTTGGTGGCCAAAATATCCGCTAATTTTTTATGAACATCAACCTGCACCATTTAGAACTCTTTTACTATGTCGCTGAAGCCCAGGGGATTTCACAGGCAGTGAAAGTCATTCCTTACTCAATTCAGCAACCAGCTATAAGTCAACAAGTAAAATCTCTAGAAAAAAGTCTTGGTGTAAAACTTTTTGAAAGAAGGCCTTTTGAGCTCACTGAAGCCGGTAGAGTTCTACTCGACACCATGGCCCCTTTTATGGAAAAACTGGCAACTATTGAAGACGACCTTAAAGGTATGCATCGCACCCGCTTGAGAATAGGCTGTGCAGCTCTTATTTCAGACCATTATATCCCAGAAATACTCCCTGGCCTCATCGAAGAATTTCCAGATGTCTTAACACAGGTATTTGAGCTGGAAGGCAATAATCCATACAGAAGACTTTTAACCCGTGAGCTGGATTTGGTTATTTCCTCTGAGTCTCCACCAAAGTCCAGAGCTATTATAAGTGAACTGATTCTTACTTTGCCTTTTTGTATCATCGTTCCTAAGGATCATCCATTTACAGAAAAAATTGAATGGACTGAGTCATTCTTCATGAACACTAAGTGGGTTGCTCTTCAAGAGCATACTGGGGGTATGCAAATTCTAAATGAACAACTGAAAAAAATAAGTCTTTCACCAAGTTACAGCGCTGGAACAAACTCCATAGCCACTGCCCTGAAATACATTTCGATGAATCTTGGAGTTGGTTTCTCGATCAAACCACCAAACTTCCTCTTGGACAAGTATGGCCTGGTAGCTATACCACAAACACAAATCCAACCTGCTGACCTGCATATCAGCTATATGGATAATCCACGTACGCGAAATGTCATAGAGTCCTTTATGAAACGGGCTATGACTCTCTTACAATCACACCAAGAAGACTTTTCATGAAGGAAATAACCATCCACACAGATGGTGCCTGTAGAGGGAACCCCGGACCTGGTGGTTACGGCGCAGTTCTACAGTACAAAGGTCATATGAAAGAAATTTATGGTGGGTTCCGCCATACCACCAACAACCGCATGGAAATGCTCGCTGTTATTGAATCTTTAAAAAGTCTCAAGTACCGCTGTAAAGTAACTCTGTATACAGACAGTAAGTATGTTTGTGAAGCTATCAATAAAAACTGGTTATCCGGCTGGAAAAACAAAGGCTGGAAAAACTCTGCTAAAAACGATGTCAAAAATGTCGATCTCTGGAAAGAAATGGAACTGGTACTAAAAGAACATGACGTAACCCTGCAATGGGTCAAAGGACATGCCGATAACGAGATGAATAACAAAGCAGATGAAATTGCAGTTAAAGCATCAAAAGCACCAGGTGATTTCCAAATTGACAGCTTTTATGAAAATGAAACCGGCTTAAACTTTGGATGAAGATTGCGATCATTGGCACAGGAGCTATAGGCGGCTTTTATGGAGCTCACTTAGCCAGACACGGCCATCAAGTCCATTTTCTATTAAATTCAGATTTTCAACATGTACAAAAGCATGGTCTGGTTGTCGATTCACCCGATGGGTCTTTCAGACTGCCAAAGGTTAACGCCTATAAAGAATCGAAAGATATACCGGAATGTGAACTCATCATTCTTTGCCTAAAGACCACAGCGAATCACCTTTTGCCGGATATTCTATCACCAATGCTAGAACATTCCCCAAAAATCCTGACTCTACAAAACGGCCTGGGAAGTGAAGAACAAATCCATCGATTGGCTCCAAACTGCTCAATTTTTGGCGGTCTGTGTTTTATTGCCTCAAATAAAACAGGCCCTGGATATGTAAAACATATTAACTACACGACAATTCGTATGGGAAAGTTTTTGCCTTCTGAAGAAGCTGCTGGAATAAGCGATGATCTTCTTGAAGTCGCCAAAGCTTTTACCGATTGCGGAATTCAAATAGAGTTAAGTCGTGATATAATCGAAGGTCGTTGGCGAAAACTGTGTTGGAATATCCCGTTTAACGGACTGACAACCGTGCATAACCAAGACTCTTCACTCATAGTTAAAAATCCAGATACTCGAAACCTCGCTATGCAGATTATTCAAGAGGTTATATCAACTGCCAACATTATGGGGAAAAAAATTGAAAGCGGTTTTTTGGATCAGATGTTACAAATTACAGACAATCTAGGACCTTATAAGCCAAGTATGATGCTCGATTACCAAGCCGGCAGACCACTTGAGCTGGAGGCTATCTATAAATGTCCCCTGGAAAAAGCTAAAGCTCATGACTTCAGTATGCCGCTCACTGAGTCACTCTATCAAAAATTATTGACCTTAGAGAATAGCAAAAATAAAAATTAAAAATACAATAAATAAAAAGATCAAGCAGCCTTTTCCCCCACTCTGCTTATCCTTATTTTTAGAACCTCTACTCAGAGCCAAACGATCATTTAAGTCCGACATCTCTAAATTCATTTCTGATATTTTAGTCTTAAACGCTGCCGTAACTTTACTTAACTCAGTTCTAAGTTGATGATTTTCGTCCTCGATCTTCAGAAAGTTCGATTGTTTTTGAACTTCTTTTAATTCAGCTAATTCCTTTTCTTTCTTCTCCAGTGTCGCCATTAAAGAATTAATCTTCAGATCTTTTTCGCGAAGACTTCTCTTTAAATCATCAACTTCTCGCTTAGCCGATTGATCTACTGCGGAAGGCTGAAGTTTTGAAGGTGCACTCACTTCAGGAACTCCTACCACTACTTTTTTGTCGACTGTAGCAGGCGGTAAACTCTGTGATTCAAGTTCTGGCTCTCTTGCCAGTAAATCATGTAAAGCTCGAGACGCGGCATTTTTAGTAAGATCAAATCCAGGCTTATCTGCCAAAGATTTTAGGTAAGAATAAGAATAAACACCGCCAAGTTTCGATAAAATACTTAGGGCATACCGGGCATTTTTACCATTTCCTGCGCCGATAGGGATTATGTAATCAACAGCACTGCTAATAGCAAACTTTACAGCTAGATCCATGACCTCCTTTTGTAAGCTCTCATCCTCTACATCTTGTAAAAGTTTCAAGATAGCAGAACTTAACTCTGCACTTTTCTTTAAACGCCCCAATTTATTCAAAGCACTTTTTCTATAATAAGTGTTTAAAGATGTATTTAATGCAGTCGTTACGAACTGTTGAATTTCCGGATCCATGAACGCCCCTAATAAAAGTTACATAGGTTAACTTAACTACGACAGTCCAAAAACTCTATTCAAGGAAGAAAAAAAATAGGCAGGCAGTTTAAACTAAACCTCTATTGATATGACGACTATGTCATCGGAAATATCATTCTCATTGACCATACTGGAAACCAAGCGCTGACCAAGAACTTTTACGTCGTCAACTGCTAACTCAGCGACTTTGTCTCGAAATAGCTCTAAACGTTCAGTCCAAACCCGACGACTTTCATAACTTTCCAATAAACCGTCAGAGTACATAACAAAACGATCGTAAGGATTAATCTTAAACTCTTTAAAACCAAACTTAGGGTCTGGGTGAATCCCCAAAATATCCCCCGGGCATTCAATCACTTCGGCCTTATCACCACTTTTTAAATAAATCAGCGGAGTGTGTCCCATATTGACAAGCTCTGCTCTGCCCTCTGAACGATTAACAATGAGTAACTGAGCGGTAATAAATTTACCTGAAGGCAAAAACTCACAGACTGAAAGATTAAATCTCTTCAGCCTGATCAAAAACTCTTCTTTTCCTTTGAGTAGCTCAAGTAAAAGTGGTCTAACTGCAGGCATAACATAACTTGTTGCTATATCGTGCCCCGATATGTCAGCGATAAAATAGGCATATGAACCTACTTGTTCGAGTTCGATCACATCGTAAAAGTCGCCACCAGCTTCTTCAAGAGATTCAAAGAAAATACCAAAGCGAGCTCTTGGCAAATCTTCTGGTTTCTTCATTTGAGCTGTATGAGCTTTACTTATTTGCTGAAGCTTATTTTTCTGCTTTTTATGAATCTCAACAAGTTTAAGGTGTGCTTTAACTCTCATCAAAACATCCATGCGATGAAAAGGTTTGACGATGTAATCAACAGCTCCTAATTCAAAACCATAAATTTTATCATCTATGTTATCCAGTCCCGTCATAAAAATAACCGGAATATCTTTACAGGCCTCGTTTTTCTTCATACGCAATATGAAGTCATAACCACTCTCTCCCGGCAAATTGACATCTAAAAGCAAAAGAGAAATGCCCTTATCTTCAAGAACATTCATAGCCTTTACGGTACATTCAAGCATAAATACCTCATAGTCTTCAAAGGCAAGAATATCCGCCACTACCTCACGCATAACGACGTGATCATCTATGATTAAAACTTTATGCTTTATACTATCCTCCATGTGGAAACTACTCTAAAACCTTTGTTAACCTTACCAATCGACCATCATTCTCAAAACTGAAGACATACCCATATAATTTATAAATAACAAAACCTCTGCCTCCTTCGCAGAGAGGGTCCTCAGAACCCCTAGTTTCTGATTCTGTTATAGTCTTTTGCCAATCAAAGCCTTCTCCCTGATTCTCAACTAATAATGAAAGGGTTTTGCCTTCCAATTCTATCGAACATAAAACCCTTAGAGTATTATCTCCTTGGTTGCCATGTATTACCGCATTGTTCATCGCTTCAGTTAAGACCAGGCGAAAAGCAAAATCGTTTATAATCACACCTTGGTTATTTAAGAATTCTAAAGCATCATCAACTACTGATTTAACACCACTTAGTCCCTCAAGATTCTCAATGGAATGAAGTAACATCTATTTCCCTTTTGACTCATATATAAGGGCTTTAAGCATTTCTTCAGTAAATGGTTTATTCATATAATACTGAATTCCGGCAGCCTTGGCACTAGCTCCATCTGAACTCTCATCCTGAGTCGTCACCATAGCTATAGGTAAATCTGCAGGTTTATAAATCCCTCTCACTTGACGAGTCAATTCTATACCATCCATGCCAGGCATATTTAAATCGGTGATCAGTAAAGAAGGCTTGGTTTCATGCATAAACTCAAGAGCTGCTTCTGCAAACTCAAATAAATGGTAAACTACACCAATCTGATCCAACATTTTCCGATAAATCCGCAGTAACAAACGAGAATCATCAACCACACAAACCTGGAATTCTCCACTGCTATCCTTAGCCTCAAGGCTATTGAGAATTTTAGTTAATTCACCAGACTTATCTTTAGGAGCATATCTCTTCAAAAGTTCTGGAGACCGGTTTTCTTTAAAATACGCAAAAACCCATTTATTAAATAAATCGAAATCAATCAAACTTTTAAAGACCGTATCACACTCAGCAATAATAAAGGCTTCGACAATTTGTCCAGGGTTTTCATTTTGATCCAAAATGTTTTTAATCCCCATCTCAAACATTTTATCGTAGAGATGATCAACCGCTTTTGCCGCGGCCATTCGCACAGCCTCCACTTCATCTGACAAACCATCTGTTAAAGTATAGGCTCCTGCTTTCACCGGTAATATACCAAGAGATTCATAAGCAGAAAACCGTACATTCGCATCTTCTGGAAAGTTCTGTAAAAAGCGCCTGATCGGCTTCACCGCTTCTGGAACACCGGTTTCTCCTAAAGTATTCAAAGCTATGATAGTAAAGTCTTTGTTGCCATGCCCCAAAGCTTTTACCAAAGCCTCAATCGATCTTTCTTTGAGGTGTACAAGAGCTACACGAGAATAATTCCTCAGATGTACTCTATTGCTGGCTAAAAAATTAACCAAGACTTCTATTGCTTCATTCGTTCCAGCTTTTGCCAAAGAATTGACAATCTTACGGTCGATCGTCATGTCAGAACCAGCTCGTGACTCCAATGCTTTTATACCGGTTGACGACACGCAGCGCCCCAGAGTTTCCACTGCCTGGAGCACTAACTTATAATCAACAGAATAAAGATAATCGGTCACAACCTCTGTGAAATCAGAACTCTTAAGCTCTTCCATAGTCCTTAAAGTACTGCAAATGATCTCGACCTCCGATTCCTCACGCATCAACTTAATCAAGAAGTTGTTGATCTCTGAACTTTTTTCTGTTTCTGCTAAAGCCTCAACAAAACAGCACTTCTCTTCGACAGATTTCAAATTATTAAAAAGAGGCTCAAATTCAACCAGAGTATGCATCTTGCCATAAAGAACATCACTTAGAGTCGGAATGGCATGAGCTATATTTGGATGATGGGTTTGAATATCCAGGAGCAAAGGAATTGACAGTTCATCTTCTGTCCGGCATATTTCAAATAAAAGTCTCTGCGCCACTTTGGGAGAAACATTGTCCATCTCATCTAAAAGGACTTTGATTTTTATTACATCTTTAGCCTTTATGCAATGGCATAATTCCTCTATAAAATCTTCATCATCAAACATCTGCCTACCCCTAACTATTAGGATTTCCTATAAAAAACAGCTCCGTGAAACTGTTCTTTTATAAATTTATCTGTTATACCGGCTAAAGATTCCGTTGAGCTTATCACAAGTACTCCGTCATCGACTAAATGGTCCGCCAGTCTGTCATAAAGAGTTTTTCTGTCCTCTCTTGAAAAATATATCGCCACATTGCGGCAAAAAATCAGATTTTGCTTTGGTACATTGACAAACGGCTTCAATAAATTCATCCGCCTGAAATGTACCGCATGTCTTATTTCATCTTTAATTTTCCAGGTAATATCTTCTTTATTAAAGTATTTATGTAATGTCTTAAGCTCCAGACCTCTGGAAAGTTCAAACTTGTTATACCGCCCTATACTGGCCTTACTTATCGCTTCATCTGAAATATCCGTTGCCAATAAATTGATATTGTACTTACTCAAATCGAAAAGAATGTTCTGCAGAGACATAGCTATGCTGTAAATTTCCTGGCCAGTTGAACTTGCTGCACTCCAAACTCTTAAAGGTGCGTTCATCCCATTTTTATCGAAAAAATCAGGGAAAAATTTATTCTGTACAAAATCAAATGGAGACCTGTCTCTGAAAAAAAGTGTTTCCTGAGTTGTGATTGCATCAATCACCTCGCGTTCAATATTGCGATTCAGCGCGATACTGCTGATTAATTCTTGAAAATTTGTCAGACTGTATTTCTCCAATACAGGACCCAGGCGAGTTTCAAAAAGGTACGCCTTGCTATAATCCAGTACTATCCCTGTCAACTTATGGATAAAAGGAGCGAGAATATCAATCTCTGCATTTTCGATTTTGTATCTCATCCGAAAACTTAATTAACCTTCCACATGATCCAAAATTCCCATAATGCCGTGTTTGCAGTACGGCTTGTGAAGGTAATAGTCGGCCCCTATCGTTTTAAAGCTTTCATAATCATCATCCGCGCTACTCATAATGATCGGAATATTTTTAAAATTATCGCTCTCTTTTATTATTTGGAGTAAGTACATACCATTGGCATATGGCAATTTATTGTCGAGAACAACTACATCTAATGAGTTCACTGCCTTCATAATGACTTAACCATCAAAGGCATCTTCATAACACATAACCTGATAACTACTATTTTTTTGAATGATCTCTGGATAAGTTGAGTCTGCCCTTTCCTGTCCTCGAAAATTAATATGTTCATATGCTTCCCCACTTTAAATTTTCAACAAATAAAAAAACGCAAGAAATACACCAGTATAGCGAAAACATCAACTTTTAATGTATTGAGTGATATTTAAGTAAGGATAACCACCTGGATATCAGGCAAGTGTAGCGATAAGTCCACCGAGCATTTCGTCATGAGCTTTTACAACTTCAGCATTTGTTTTACAGTCATAAATTAAAACGTTGTTGGCGAGTCATTTCTGTCACTATATCCATGCTCCTTTCAGACTGTTCGACTACTGGCCTTGGAGCACCATAGATTCCCTCAATCAGAGTAACCTCTTGAGCTTTGAAATCTTCCGTTGAGAGATTTGCAATATTGTGCGCCGATACCCCAAAATTGTACGAGGCTGCGTGCATGGCCGATATATGAGCAGAAATATTCATGTAACTGATATGCTGGCAGTAAAAGGTTAAAGCAAGTTTTTAGAGTTATAAGTCTCATAATTCAATTGAAATACGACCGACAAAATTGTACTGTTGATTAAAACCATAGATGCTAATGTCAGAAGAAAATTCGTTCGATCAACAAACACTTCGCCAACAAGTCCTTGAAGAGGAAATCAAAACCCTCAATTTTCGCCTGACCTCGCAACAAGAACAAATCCAGTTTAAGAAAGAACTCATCGATTCTCTCAAACGTGAAATGGCCGCAGTTAACTCACGTGCAGACAGACTGGAAGAGTCACTTCTTCAAAAAAATAAGCAGATTGATGAACTGCACACTTCACTGATAGATAAGCAAAAACTCCTGGATACTCTACAAAAAGAAATGCTCAATCGCAGTGGTTTACTAGATCAACTTAAAAGCAAGATGACAACGATTTCCCAGCCTGAGGCTTCCACAGAAGACCTTCAGGTCAATAATCTACAAAAGGAAATTTCAGAATACGAAAATAGTATGATCAAGCTGCGCGATGAGATTTCTCAAGCACGTAAAACCTATTCTGACAAAGAGAAGATGTATACCCAGAGTCTTGAGCACATGACCAGGGTCATTCAGGATAAAGAGTCCTCTCTCGACGAAACATTCAGCCAATTAGAGGAAAAAGAGCTACTCATTTCCACTCTTCAGGAAGAATTAAAGTGTAATCACGATGACCTCATGAAAAATAAGAACTGCCTGCTCAGTCTTGAGGAACATCTCAATGAAAAAGACACCGAATTGGTCAATGTCCGTAAAGGTTTAACTTCATGGATCGACAAAGTTAAGACGCAAAATGCTGATCTGAAGGCTAAAGAAAGTGAGATTATTGTTCAACGCAGTCAGCTAAAGACTCAGGAACGCGAAATCCAGTTTCTTAAAGCCCAGCTGAAAGCAAAAGTTGAACCGGTTACACAAACTGAAACCAAACGTAAAAACCCTTATGAAATACTCGGAGTCACGCCAGAAAGTAACTTTGAAGACGTTAAAAAAGCTCATCGACAGGCGATCAAAAAATATAATCCTCACATAGTCGAAACCTTGGGAGATGACGTCAAGACTCTGGTCATCGAAACCTCCAAAGAGATCAACCTTGCTTTTGCCTGGTTTAAGAAAAAATTCGGCGTTTCCTGAAAGAATTACTTTCAATTGCTCCGCTCACCTTAAATTCCACCTTGAGAATCAGTAACTTCCGCATAGTTTACAGACTACATATGACACTGAAGTCTACAGGGTAAACTGCCGGAAATTATTAACCGCAAATTGAGAGTAAAACATGTCTGACATTCTACAGGCTGAAGCTGATAACTTTAAAGAAAAATTCGAACTGACCAAAGCAGAAGTCGGCAAAGTCATCGTCGGACAGGAAAGAGTCGTCGAAGCAACACTAACTGCTCTTATCTGTGGTGGTAACGTCCTTTTAGAAGGTGTTCCTGGACTTGGTAAAACTGAACTTGTCAAAGCCCTCTCTAAAGTTCTCAAACTAGACTTTAATCGTATCCAGTTTACTCCAGACCTCATGCCGGCAGACATCATCGGTACCAACATCATGAGTAATGATCCTTCTGGTGGTTACAAATTTGAATTCAGACAAGGTCCTATATTTACCCAGCTTCTACTTGCTGACGAAATCAACCGTGCAACTCCAAAAACTCAGTCTGCGCTGCTGGAAACCATGCAGGAAGGTTCGGTGACTACTGGTGGCAAAACCTATCAATTGAATCCTCCCTTCTTCGTATTAGCTACTCAGAACCCACTTGAGCAGGAAGGCACTTACCCACTTCCAGAAGCACAACTCGACCGTTTCATGTTTAAAGTTTTTGTAGATTTCCCAAACCGTCGAGAGCTCAACGAGATCGTTAACAGGACCATCCTCAAAGCCCACAGCGAAGCCGGGAAAGTACTTGACTCTGAAAAGATTCTCAATTTAAGATCGATTCTGGACAAAGTCGTTGTTGCTGAAAATATGCTGGACTATGCCGTTCGTCTGGTTCTCTGCACTCATCCAGAATCTGAATATGCTTCAGAAGATGTCAAAAGATATGTTCGCTGGGGTGCCAGTCCACGTGCAACTCAGGCACTCATAAAAGCCGCCCGTGTCAAAGCTCTAGCTTCTGGTCGCCTACATGTTTCATTTGCCGATATCCGCCACTATGCTGTCGAAGTCCTACAACACAGAATGATTCTCAATTACGATGGTCAGGCTGAAGGTATTCAGATCAGCAAACTGCTCGACACCATCTTTAGTGACCTTTTAGAAGTTACCGAAAAATAACATGCTTCTTCCTCCGAAAACCTGTGGCAGGCTGGAACGCATGCGTTTTAGTCCACGTACTCGACTGACCAGTCGCAGTCGTGGCGACCACTTGAGCGGTCGAGGAGGAAACAGCACAGAATTTTCAGATTACCGCGACTATTCACCAGGAGATGATATGCGCTTCATTGACTGGAACATCTTTTCAAGACTGCAAAAGCCATATCTCAAACTCTTCCATCTTGAAGAGGAAATGAACCTCGTGATTATTATCGATGCCAGTGCTTCGATGAATTTTGGAGGCAAGTACGAACTGGCCACTAAGCTTGCCAGTGCTTTTGCGACCATCGGTCTTTACAGCAATGAAAAAGTCAGTATCTATACCCTTGACGATGAAAAAGCGTCTATTCCGCAGCATATAGGCCCAGCAAGCGGACGCTTTAACTCAAGTAAATTTAATCGATTCATAGGCGATACAAATTGCGGTGGAGCTCAAACTCTCGAAACAGGTGTTGAAAAGATACTCAAGAAACACAGTGGCCGTGGTATGGCGATTATTCTCTCAGATTTTTTGACGGCTGGTGACTTACAAAAATCATTCAACCTTTTGTTCAGCAAAGGGTTAGCGCCTTACGCTTTACAAATTCTATCTCCAGAAGAGCTCAATCCGGAAATTTCCGGAGATGCCCGTTTCGTTGATTGTGAAACTCAAGTAACTCTGGATATAAGTGCTGCTGGACAACTGACAGAAATATATCTGGAATATTTACATTCATTACAGCAAAATGTCAACGACTGGGCCCGTAACCGCAGTGGTTTATATGCTTCTTGCTCCTCTGACTGCGATCTCGATGCCTTACTTTTCGATACTTTAGTGAGAAGAGGCTGGATAAAATGAAATTTAATCTTCCATCAGCCGCCTGGTTCTTCTTTTTAATCATTCCCCTGGTGGCTTTTTATTTCCTCAAACTAAGACGTCAAAGAGTACAAATTCCTTCATTGGTTCTATGGCAACAGGTACTTCAAGACAGCCGAGTCAATTCCCCATTTCAAAAGTTTAAGCGTAACCTTCTCTTACTGCTCCAGTTACTCCTACTTTGCCTGTTGATCCTCGCTGCTATGGATCCCATTGTTAGCGGTAACACCACAGATTTGAAATTACCTATAATTGTCGACTGTTCTGCCAGTATGGGCACTTTGGAAAAAGGCCAATCCCGATTGGCCAAGGTCAAAGAAAAACTAAACGAAATCATAAAAAATAAAGATAGCGACCAGGAATTCGCCATCATCAGTTTTGCTAAAACAGCCCAAAAACTCTGTAGTTTTACCAACAACTACCAAATCCTCCAAAAAGCTGTCGATGACCTGAAAATAACCGATCTTGAAAGTGACCTGGAATCTGCTCTAAAAGTCACTCAGGCTCTCACTAAGAGCGGTAAATTTGGTGAAGCCTTACTTTTCACCGATGGTAACCTTCAAGATGTCCCCACTTTTGACCTTTCATTTCAGCTAAATGTTCAATTGATTGGCGAAACAGATTCTAAAAATATCGGCATAAGCCAATTAAGCGCAACCCGTGCAGGCCCGACTTCATGGGTCATATTTGTACAGCTTACTGCCTCAGAATCATATACCGCAACTGCGACCGTAAACATCTTTCAAAATAGTGATAAAATTGCCTCAGATAGTTTTTCGACCATCCAACAGAAACAACAACGCCTGTCATTTAAAATTGACGGATCACAGAGTTCACTCTTAAAAGTTGAACTTCAGGCCGGTGAAGAAGATTCATTAGCAGCAGACAATCAGGCCTGGATGGACTTAACTGTCGCCCGCCCTCTCGATGTTTACGTTGCTAGTAACCTTGGCTCAATCCGCACAGTGTTGCAAAATATTCCCGGGTTACAAATCAACGATCAGCCTGCTGAGAAATACGATCTGGCCATTTTCTCTCATCCGACAGATCATGCCATCAACGCAAAAACAAAATTCTCTGTTGGTTACATTCCCGAAGATTTATCATCACTTATAGAGACAGAAAACAGTCAATCTACAATTATTGACTGGAATCGCTCAAATGAACTCCTACAGCATGTAACTCTCGATGACCTGCTACTTATGCAGTCATTTAAAATGACCAATGCCAACCGTCCACTCGAAGTCGAGAAAAAATCATATGAAGTACTCATAACCGGAGAACAGGCGCCGCTACTTCTAAAGAAAAAAATAGCCGACTTAACACCCTACTATTGCTTATTTAATCCGGACCAAAGTACCCTTCCTTATAAAGTCGCCTTTCCCATACTACTCACCAATCTTATCAACGAAAGTTTGCGAAATGCCGGTTTGGCTGAAAAAGAAGCGACAAAAACAGGCTATCTTCACGAAGTCGCTGCCCAAAAAGAAAAAACTTACACCCTCAGGTTACCATCGGGAAAACAAATCGAAATCAAACCTGACTCAAGCGGTATTATTGGTGGTACCTCAGCTCCAATTAGTGGAGCCTACGAATTCAGTCTTCACCAACAAACCGTTAGAACTATTTACGCTTCGCTGCTCAGCCCGCTCGAAAGCAGCCTCACTTCTCTCAACAGTATTCAGTTTAACGAAACCAGTGTCACAGCAAGCGATGCCGAAACATTGACTGATAAGCCTCTTTGGCGTTACCTCGCTGCCATAGCTTTTGGCTTATTGCTTCTTGAGTGGTGGTTCTACCAAAAGCGAGCGCGAAAAATACTCACTTAAACTGGTATTAACCCGCTAACTGTTTTAAGTTCATTCTCAAAAAAAGATCTTCAATGCGCCTTACACTCATAATATCTCTGCTAATTAGCTCGCTTAGTGCGCAAATTAAAGATGGCAATGACCAGCCCGTTTCCATAGCAAGCTTTCCATCAGAGCAACACAAAGAGTCAATTCAACTTCTCAGTGGGCGCGGCCTGCTATTTACAGATGCGGTTAAAATAAATGGTCAGGAAGTTGGTGTTTTTCTTATCGACACAGGCTCAAATGTCAGTATTATCGATGCCAACCTTCTTCAGGAAATGAATATAACGGAAAGCTTCCAGGGACTGAGTGAAGTGACCGATATCCGTAAATTCCGCTTTCACAGACTCAAAGATATTCAAATCGGCAACTTCAAAGTCAAAAATCACTTCATTTACGCCGGCAAAGTTTCCGCCAATTACCCGAAGTTCAAACAACCGGTGATTGGTGTTATCGGTGGAGATATCCTTGGGAAAGTTCCTTTTACTCTTAATCTCAATAATTTCACTTTAACCTTCTATAAGCGCGAAGTTTTCAACCCCATTGGTGAAAGCTCAAAACTGACCGTAAAAAATAAACTTCTCAATCTTGGTTTCTTCAGTAAGGCCAATCCACAGGCCGGAGTTCCCGTCATTAAAGCCAAATTAAATAAGTCGATCACAGAAGATTTTTTACTGGATACAGCTGAAGCGGATGAAGTTATCCTTCGCTCCGAAACTGCCATAAGAAACAAACAGCTGGCTGGATCTTATAAATTACCAAATATCATTCGTAAACCTGGCAGCAGTCTTTTACAGTTTAATGCTCTGATCAACCACATAGAAATTCCCGGTTTAGCCCTCGCAAACAAATCTAAATTTTCCTACATTCTCTTTCCAAGAGAAGGCTACATCAACCAAGAGAGCCAACTGGGTTATAAAGTCTTCAAAAATACCATTATTTCTTTTGATTATGCTCAGGAGAAAATCTGGCTTACCAAGTTTCCACAGCCGCAAAAGTACCACGATAAAACAGACTTTGCCGATCTTAATGCTCTCGCCCGGGCAGTCCAAATTGGCGATAGCAAAACCGTTGAAAACCTCATTGAAAAGGCAGAGGGCCTCAACTTTAAAGGTCTTAAGGGTGAAACTTTAATGATGCTCGCAGTTGAAGGTAAAAATTCATACATCATGGATCTCTTAATCAAAGCTCTTCCCATGCAAATAAATGCCTACAACCACGCTGGTGTCACAGCGCTTATGCGAGCGGCAGCCGCCAATCAGGTCCTTATGGTCGACTCTCTGATTTCAGCCAAAGCTCACATCAATAGACCGGATATAGATGGCATGACAGCACTTCATTACTCAATAATGGGTGGCAGCTTGGTCGTCATGGAGAAAATGATAAAAGCCGATGCGGATATAAATTTGCCGATGAAAAGCGGCATGCGTCCCTTATCTCTTGCCGCTGCTGAAGGCAATAAACAGCTATTCCTTAGTCTTCTTGAAGCTGGTGCTGACTTGAGTTTTATCGACAAAGTTGGCCGAACTATTCTTCACATGGCTTCTTTTGGCAACAATCCCGAAATCCTCGAAGCCATATATCAACATAAAAATTCTCCAGCAATCGACAGCCCTTCTGAAGATGGAATGTCACCATTGATGATTGCCGTAAAACATCAAAAACTAAACAGCGTCAGGTCTTTGCTCAAGAAAGGTGCTGCCGTTAAAGCGATGAACCCAAAAGACTTTACTACTGCTCTGGACCTTGCTTACAAATCCAAAAATGACCAGCTCATCAAACTCATTGAAGATGTCTGGGAGAAATAAGCGTCTGTAAAGTTTCAATTAATTTCCAGCCTTAACTATTGTAGCGGCACCTTTTATTCACATAATGTAGGCAACAACGGAAAACAAGGAGAATGATATGAAACCGTTACTATATGGGATTGGGGTTTCCCCATATGTTCGCAAAGTCAGATTTGTCCTTGCATTTAAAGGAATCGAGTACGATTTTGACCCTGTCATTCCCGGTCAAACTCCTGAAGACTACAGTGAATTCAGCCCATTAAAAAAAGTCCCGGCCTTCCGTGTGGGTGATTTTGCTATCTCAGACTCATCTGTTATCTGCCAATATATTGAAAAGAAATTTAATCATCAGTCCATTTATCCAGACAGTGCCGAAGACCTGGCACGCGCACTCTGGTTTGAAGAGTATGCCGACAGTCGCATGACTGAAATCCTCGGTGGTATATTCTTTAACAAGATTGCCAAACCTTTGGTTTTCAAAATGCCGGCTGACATGGAAAGAGTGGCTGAACTTGAAGCTCGTCTACCTGAAGTTTTTGATTATCTCGAAAAACACTTAGAAGGTAATAAGTATCTCGTAGGTAATTCCATTTCTCTAGCAGATTTCTCAGTCATCAGTATCCTCCAGAACTTTATTATTGCCGGGTATACAATCGATGCAGAAAAATGGCCTGGATCGGCAGCCTACCATCAGCAAATAATCCAACACCCGGCCATAAGTATGGTTCTTGAGAAAGAAGTCACAGAAATGGCTCAAATGGCATAATATTTTTCCAACTGGCATTGATTCAGTTTTTTTTCAGAGTTTCTTAAGTCAAAATCAGGATGCTTTATGGACGCTAATTTAAAAAAGCTGTTGGATACGTGCCGAACTTCTATTGTAGATGGCAAACAAAATCCAGAAAACGATTGGAAACTTTTTACCGTCTCTAACATAACGAAAGATGGTCTGCCAAACTCACGTTATGTCGTTTTACGAGATGCGAACTTTACAGAAAAAGCAGAAATCACTTTCTATACCGACAGCCGCAGTGGAAAGTTTGAAGAATTTCAAAAATCCCCACATGCCTCACTTTGTTTTTTTGATCGCCATGTGGGTCTACAACTTGTCATGAATGCTTCTGTAAGTCTCTATAATCAAGATAAAACTGCTGAAGATTATTGGCAGAAAACTCCTTGGCGCAGCCTTCAATGTTACTACATGAAAGAGAAGCCGGGAGAAACTCTGAAAACTCCCTTTGTTTTAAATCCAAATGAACTCTCTGAGGACCAAGCCTACCAGTTCTTTACCGTTGTCAAATGTACAATCCACTCCTGGGATATACTACTCTTAACCAAGACCGGTAACGAAAGAGCATCTTGTGAATTTAACAGTCACGGAGAGTTTAAAAAAGCTGCTTGGATCGCCCCTTAAAAATTACTGCTAAAACGCCTCAATCAGGCTATTGTATTTAGCATTTGTTAATGCTATTCTGAGTTTAATAATCCCCGACAATTTTTATAAATTTTTCATCCTGGTTTTAAGCGTTAATGGTCGAAGAGCACAGCATCAATTCAACAAAGGTTTTCTTAATCATTGTTGTCTGTATATTGTTAACTTTTGGGCTCTGCATGCTTTACTCCACCAGCGGTATCGATTGGCGCCCTGAAGGACCGGAAATTGATAACAAAGCACTGATTAGACAGCTTACTTTTATAGCTATCGGTGGTTTTACGGCTGTTTTCCTTCACTATTTTGATTACCGGACTCTTTGCCGTATGTCACGAATTTTTATGGGTATTATCGCTGTTCTACTTCTTTATCTTGCTATCGCCAATGCTCTCAAAAAAAATCTTCCCATGGTACGATCTATCAAAGGAGCTTACAGGTGGATCAGGTTTGGCAGTTTAAGTATACAGCCATCGGAATTTGCCAAGATTGCCATAATCCTCTTTATGGCAGACTATTATCACCGTTTTAATCGCCACAGTGGAACTTTTCTAAGAGGCTTTTTGGTTCCCTGTATTCCAGTTGGTATCATAGGGTTTTTAATTATTGCCGGCGGTAGTTTGTCGGTTACTATGATTACTGCCTGTATGGTCATGGGTCTTCTATTTATCTGTGGCGTTCGCATGCGCTGGTTGGCTTTAGTTGCAGCTGGCGGTATAGGTATTTTCTACTCTATGATCAATATTTTCCCCGAACGTATGCGACGGGTGACCTCATTTATGGATCCTGAAGCTGTCGCACAAGGTGAAGGTTACCAGCTATGGAATTCACTTCTGGCACTTGGTTCTGGAGGACCTTATGGGCGTGGTTTTACCGAAAGCCGTATGAAACTGGAGTATCTTCCGGAGGCCCACAATGACTTCATACTCTCAATTGTCGGTGAAGAGCTTGGCTTTGTTGGCCTGTGTGTTGTCATCCTTTTGTATCTTGCTTTTCTGTATGGCTCCTTCAAAATTGCTGCTGAAGCCACTGACTACCGCGGCATGATTGTTGCTACAGGACTTGGTCTGGGTATCTGTCTTCACGGTATGGTCAATATCGGTGTTATCAGTGGAGCTCTACCAACTACCGGTGTTACTGCCCCTTTCTTGAGCTATGGTGGTTCGAGTATGCTCTCAGCTTTAATTTCTGTAGGAATTATCATGAGTGTGGCTCGTGAATCTGAACGTGCCAAACTCGAAGGCGCAGAAGAATTTGAGGACACACGCTACGAATGAACGATTTCTCAATAATAATCTCTTGTGGCGGCACTGGCGGTCACTTTTATCCAGGCCTGAGCATAGGTCGTGAATTCCAAAAAAATAGTGCCGGTGTCAGACTGTTTGTCGCCGGCAAACACGGCCCTGGTCAAAAAGAACAAGCTGCCAAATTTGATATTCCAGCTGATACTGCAAAAGCTATTCAATTCCCGACAAACAAGCTCATGCTGCCCATTTTTGCAATTGTTTTTTCCTGGACAACCCTAAAAGCTGTTTTCTACCTTATGAAACACAAGCCCAAAGCCGTCCTCGTTATGGGCAGCTTTGCCAGTGTTCCACTGGGTATGGCTGCTGTGATTACCGGTACACCACTTTTTCTACATGAAGGAAATACCGTAATTGGTAAAACCAATAGATTGCTTTCAAAGTGGGCCAAAAAGCTCTTTTTATCTTTCCCTGCCATCAATCAAAAGCTCATCCACTGCCCTATGGATTTAACCGGTATGCCTATTCGTCCAGAACTTATACAGAGTTCTAAGGAACCGGATTCTAAAAAACTTAAAGAATCTCTTGGCTTTAAGGGCGATGATCCACTTCTTCTGGTTTTTGGTGGAAGTCAGGGTGCTCAGCGCATCAATGAAAATTTCTATGAAGCCCTATCGCTGATAAGTGACAAGTTTCAGTTCTATCACCTAAGCGGTAAAGAAGACAACAGCGAATTCGAGAAAACTGCAAAAGAAGCCGGTTTTCAAGCTAAAATAGCAAAGAGCACTGACAATATGGCAGAAGCCCTGCAAGCTGCAGATTTAATCATCTGTAGAGCCGGTGCCTCCAGTTTGGCAGAACTGGCCTGGTTTAGTAAAGCTGCATTATTCATTCCACTCAAAATAGCCTCAGAAAACCACCAATATCACAATGCCCGTTTAGCTGAACTAAAATCTGCAGGTGAAATTTTACAAGAAGATGACCTTAATCCACAAATACTGGCAGATGTCCTCAAAGCTTGGTTAGATGACAGTTCAAAATGGCTCGAAAAAAGTAAAAACATGAGTAGTTTGGCGCGTGAAGATGTGTCACAAACTATTATTAAATCGATCGTCTCGTCTTGTTAATCACCTTCGATCTGATTATGTTCATAGTATGGGATAAAGCCGTAAAACGTCAGCTTTTTTTATTCTTGCAGAATAGAAAACACTACTACTTTGAAGTTTAGAATTTAAAAAATACACGAGTTATGAATAAAAATTTAAAAGACAATGCAGCGCATGCAAAGCTTCTGGAGCTTAGTAAAGCCCCTTTTGATTTGACTGAAGAAGGCGCTCTCTCAAAACAGCGTTTCAGCAAATTCCGCTCTTCTGCGGGTTCTCTGCAGATGTTCTACGGAACACAGCGCGTTGATGAAAATACTCTGGATGCACTACAAGAACTTGCAGACGATGCTGGCGCTGTAGGCCAGTTTAAAGCTATGATTAGCGGCGAAGTTGTTAATAAAATTGATGGCTATGACTGCGAAAACCGTCAGGTTCTTCATACGGCAGTCAGAAACGTTTTTGCTGATCTTAATGATTCAGATAACATTGGCAATAGCGTTGATGCTATAAAAGCTGCACAAGAAGAGCTTGAAAAACTTGATGAGTTCTGCAAAGACCTTGCATGTGGTTCAATCGTAAATACCGTTGGCCAGCCTTTCACTGATATGGTTCTTGTTGGTATCGGTGGTTCAGACCTTGGTCCAAGAGCAATCTACCTCGCTCTTAAAAAATACGCTCAGCCTCAGCGTCGCATTCACTTCATTTCAAATGTCGACCCGGATGACGCAGCTGGTACACTTGACGGCCTCGACCTGAGTAAGACATTAGTTACAGTAATCTCTAAAAGTGGTGGTACACTTGAAACTCTGACAAACGAAACCTTCGTTGCAGAACGCTTCAAAAATGCCGGCTTGCCTATCAATAAACACTTCGTTTGTGTGACTGGCGAAGGCAGCCCGATGGATAACCCAAGCAAATACCTAAGAACATTCTACATGTTCGATTACATCGGGGGTCGCTACTCAGTGACTTCAATGGTTGGTGGTGTTGTTCTGGCCTTCTCACTTGGCTACAAAAACTTTGAAAACTTCCTGCGTGGTGCTCGTAAAATGGACCTCAACAGTCTTGAAACTGACATCACTAAAAACCTTCCACTTCTCGCAGCCTTGCTTGGTGTTTGGAACCGTAATTACCTCAATTGTGAAACTCTGGCTGTTCTACCATATAGTCAGGCCCTCAGCCGTTTCGCGGCTCACTTACAGCAGTGCGATATGGAGAGTAATGGTAAACGCATCAACCGTCAGGGTGAAGAACTTGTTGAAGCTACAGGTCCAATTGTCTGGGGTGAACCTGGAACAAATGGTCAGCACGCGTTCTATCAGCTGATCCACCAGAGTGAAACTGTCGTTCCTTGTGATTTCATCGGCTTTAGACAAAGCCAGTATGGCGAAGACCTGAAGGTTAAAGGGACAACTTCACAAGAGAAACTGTTCGCCAATTTACTGGCTCAGTCTATCGGTATGGCAACAGGTTCTGATAGCGATAATCCAAACAAGGTTTTCCCTGGTAACCGTCCAAACTCTCTAATCATGGCAGACCAGTTAACTCCGGAAGTTATGGGGCAGCTATTAGCTTTCTACGAAAATAAGATTGCCTTCCAGGGTTTCCTTTGGAACATCAATTCCTTCGACCAGGAAGGTGTTCAGCTCGGTAAAGTTCTGGCAAATGGTATCCTAGATACTTATATCAATGGCAAACCTTCTGATGAGAGTTCACCAACCTGGATTCTTATGAAAGAAAGCGGCGTTATCTAAGAAGCTTCGACAAATTTTAAGCCGGCCTTCATGGCCGGCTTTTTTGGGCCCGGCTGTTATGTCTTCAGTTATTACTCATCATTCAGTTACTTCTTAGCCGTCATGCGATCCATGACGGCAAATAACACACCAGATATAACAAAAGTCATGTGAATTATACATTTCCACATAATATCCTTGTGGTCTGTATTTCCATGTAGGAACGTTTTCAGAAGTTCGATGGCAGATATTGCCATAATCGATCCCATGACTTTTACTTTTAGCGATCCAAAGCCAACTTTTCCCATCCATCCCGGTTTGTCTTCATGAGAATCAACATCGATTTTTGAAACAAAACTTTCATAGCCGCTAAAAACTATGATGATTAAAAGGTTCGCGATAAGTGAGATATCGACCAAAGTCAAAACCGACAAAACCATATCATTGCCGGAAATACTCATAACATTGCTAAAAGTCCCAAAAAGCTCTTTAAAAAACTTAACCAACAAGAGAACAACTCCCAGCATTAGCCCTAAATAAAAAGGAGCTAATAACCAACGAGAGGCAAAGAGCAAAGACTCAAACTTTTTTTCTACTTCTTTAAGTGACATCGAAGTTCCATTTCAATTAAAACTCCGTCAGTTTACTTAGTAATCAGTTGATTTCAAGTAAGCTAAAAAGAATTAGAAAATGAACTTAGATGTCTTGTGGAGTGTGACCGATAACTATATCAAAATTGACTGCCAGCTCATTTAACTTTGAACCTGGAATCGCTCTATAAGCGCGCGTCACATTGTCCTTTTGCTTCTGACTCTTAATCTTATTGTAAAGCCTGTCTTTATGGTTCAGCTTTTCGCCTTTGACATACATCTGAGTCGTTAACAGGTTTTTGCCTTTGCGATTTACTTTCACATGGATATGCGGCGTTCGAAAAATTCGCGTCCCGTATGGAACCGGTTTGATCGTTCTGAAATAGTACTCGCCTTTGTTATTCGTCAGAAAGCGTCCGTAACTCTGAAAGTTACTATCTTTTTGCTCCACCTTTGGTTCTTTCGAGTGAAGGTAAATTCCAGTATTATCTACCTGCCATATTTCAACAACTGCATTGCTTAATGGTGAACCATTTACAGTCAATACTCGTCCACTTAAGTGAGTAATCTGACCTACTGCCGGGGTTATTTTGTGATTAACAATCAAGAGGTCATTATCTGTATCTAAAGGTAGCTTATCAGGATAAAATGGCCCTTCCGTTCCACTTGGTGTTACGGTTAATCTCTCAGCTAATTCTGTTTTTCCCATAGCTGTGCAACCAACCATAGAAAGAGCAGATGTCGCAACAAAGCTCCGGCGATTAATATAAAAGCTTTTCATAACAGTCTCCTTTTCCATACATTCATTGTATCTAAGAACGCATGACTTTGCGAATTATTGCCTGAGAGTTATAAAATTCTCAGCTTTATATAATTGAGGGGAGCCAAAGCAGTCAGTACTTTTAAAGAAAAAAAAGGATTTTATGAGTACAAATACTAGGCAAGGTTCAACTGCAAACGTAATAGCTGCTGGTGCCAGCTTTTTCATTCCTGGCTTAGGACAACTTTTCCAAGGCCGAATCTTACTTGCTGCATTTCAATTCGTTTTAGCTGGATTAATGTGGTGGTTTTTGTTGGGTTGGTTAGTCCACTTCTGGTCTATCATCAGTGCTGCTCTTTGGAAAGGGCCT
>JAKVBD010000209.1 GCA_022446985.1 Lentisphaerales bacterium | reverse complement strand
GGAGTACCTTGAAGGGGGATCTCTTGAAGATGAAATGAGCGATCAACCAATGGCTCCAGAAAAGGTTTTGCAGATTGCTTTGGATATAGCCGCAGCTCTCTATGAGACAGAAAGACTCGGCATAGTGCACCGCGATATAAAGCCTGAAAATATCTTACTTTCAAAAGATGGCTACAAATTAACAGATTTGGGCCTGGCCAGGCATCAGCAAGTAGAGTATGAAGATGGACTGACACTTTCACAGGCAGCTCTCGGTACACCTCATTACATTTCACCAGAGCAAGTATTGGATGCTCGTGGTGTTGATATTCGTTCGGATATTTACTCATTGGGAGCTACCTTGTATAATTGCCTGACCGCAGAAAGAGTCCATGAAGGCGCTAACAATATGCCGATAATGATGAAGCAGATTAATGCCCCCCTTGCTAATCCTATGGAATTAACCCCTCAGACTCCAGCCGGACTTTCCCTGGCCGTTATGAAAATGCTCGAAAAAGAACCCGATAATCGATTTCAAAGTAGTTATGAGTTAATCGAAGCGCTGAAATCTATTTCTGCTGAAGGCGGAGACTTAGCTGACCCACAAGAACTCAAGCCTAAAAACCTGGCTGGCATGTCAATGTTTATTGCCTTTGTTTTTTTAGTGATTTTTGCCAGTGGGGCGTTTATAAGAATGGCTTGTCTACCTCCGATAGAAAATGACCCTTATTATCAAAAAGCCCGGGCGAAATTTACTCAACTGCCTGTAATTAATTCACAAACCTTACTTGGCCGGGCAGAAGAAATAGAGAACTATTTGAATGATTATCCCAGAGATAAGGATATTTCTAGAATTAGCCGTGCAGGGCACCTGGCTCGACAATTTTCAAGGATGAATGATTACCGTCTAACCGTCAAAAAAGTTGGCGTCTTCAGTGAAGCCCGAAAGTTTGAACTGCGAATTGGTGTCGGCGACCAAAAGTTTAAAGTAGAGGCTAAACAGAAAAAGACTGTCGTCTATCCAGATGAAAAATTTAAATTCATGTGGGATGTTGATCAAGTTGTTAGCTTGGAAGTTGAAGAGTTCGATTGGTTGAGTGAGATTGTTTTTAAGCAAGAGTACGAGTCACATTATGGCCTTATGCAGTTGTCTGGTGAACGTTATTATAAGTTACCGAAGAAGTATAAGAATTACTTCAAAGAAGGGCAGTTGACTTTAGCTTTTGAATTAGAAGGAGTAAGTGCTGATGATTGGCAGATTTTTGCAGATTATATTTACCCCGGGGACAAGTGGTGATTTACCGGCAACTTGAAGAATTGCCGGTGCCGTGGAAGTTAAGCGTCCACCTGCGCAACTACTTTGACAGTTTTTTGCAGTGCTTCTGCCAGAAACTTTTCAGGCTCTCTTTTTCTGTATTCTTTATTATATAGTTCCAAAGAAATACAGCCTTCATAACCGATAGCTTTAAGTGGCTTGAGGTAATCAACAAGTGGTAGTTTTCCATCTCCTGGTAAAACACGCATGCCATCCAAACCGAACTTCTTTGATGGTTTTACATTTTGGCCAGCATCTGCAAACTGAAAAATAGCGATAAAATCTTTATCGAGGTGCCTCAAGGAGTTAGCTGAAGTACCTCCCAGAAACATGTGGTATGTATCTGGAATGATTTGCGCTTTCTTTTCTCCTGAAATAAGTGCAATATTGGCTGCATCATTCATTCTCTCCAGACCTTTAACAAAGTTGAGGAAGATAATGGCAGGGGTGAGGTTATACTCTTTGGCAAGAGTGCATACCTGAGTGTATGACCAGGCTGCGTTATCGTGGTTAAGTTTTTCTTTATGTGAAAACTGTGGAATAACCTGAACATGCTCAGAACCAATATCTGAAACCATTTCTAAACGCATCTTGTGTTGAACAAGGTGAGTCTTGAAATTTTCTTTATTTGGTGCAAGAGCTCCCCAAAGACCAATAACACTTGGAACAAACATACCAAGATCTCTAATCTTTTCCCGTAAATCTGCTAGGCTTTTCCCTGCATCCTTATGGGCTTTTAATTCTCTATCCCAAGGCTCTATGGCGTCAAAGCCTGCTTCGGCGGCAAGTTCAACTTTTCTTTCAAGAGAAATATCTTTTGATAGAGTTGCTGTATCGAGACAAATTGGCCAACGGCTTTCACCCTTTTGCCATTTTGGAGAAGAAGTGGAAGTACAGCTATTAAGTAAAACTGCAGAACCAGCAACACCCAGGGAACGGTTTACAAAATCACGTCGATTCATTAACATCCTCATACATTTAACACGCCTAAAAATACACAGATTGTAGATTCTCTTGAAAGTTCCTTGAGTTGTCAGATCTTTTATTATGTTAATTACTGCCTTTAAATGCAAAAAGCCGACCCATCTTAGGTCGGCTTTTTAATTGCAGGGAGCCTCCTCCCGTTAAATCTTACCCTTTGAAGTATGCCTCCAGATCATCTGCTCCGCCGATATGTTCACCTTCGATGTACACCTGTGGGACAGTTCCGCGACCAGTAACAGCTGCTAGTGAACTGTAACTCAGTCCTTTACTTCCAAGCTCAATTTCTTCGTAGCTAAGATCATGCTCTTTTAAGTTCTTTTTGGCTCTTGCACAGTGAGGGCAACCCGGCTTTGTGAATATAGTCACGCGCTTTGGCTTAGCTGAATCAGGCGCTACATATTCAAGCATTGTATCGGCATCACTCACTTCAAACGGGTCACCCGGCTTATTTGGTTCGATGAACATTTTCTCAATAACTCCATCTTTAACAAGCATTGAGTATCTCCATGATCTTTTACCGAAGCCAAGATCTTCTTTACCTACAAGCATCCCCATTCCTTCTGAGAAATCGCCATTTCCATCAGGGATGAAAGTGATGTTTTCTGCATCTTGGTCAGCAGCCCAGGCATTCATCACAAAGCTGTCATTAACAGAAAGACAGGCGATTGTATCGACACCGTGCTTTTTCAGTACCGGAGCTAACTCATTATACCTTGGTAAGTGAGTTGATGAACATGTTGGTGTGAAAGCTCCAGGCAGTGCGAAAAGAACGACAGTTTTTCCGGCGAAAAGATCATTAGTTGTGACATCCTTCCAGGCGTTATTTTCGCGAGTTTTGAAAGTAACCTGTGGGACTCTTTGTGTTTCTCTGTTTTCCATTCTGCATTCTCCATTCTAAATTGAAAATTTTTATTATCGTATCGAAGACTTGATTAACAGTAGTTGAAGCATTGATATATTTAAAATATATTAAAATTATATAAATAATATAAAAAATATATCATGAATTTAAGAAGCTTAGAATATTTTGCCGCAGTCGCCAAAGAACTGCATTTCAATAGAGCTGCAAATAAGTGTGGTGGTAGTCAGCCTGCCTTAAGCATTCAGTTAAAAAAGCTTGAGGATGATCTTGGGGTAAAACTTTTTGAGAGGAATAATAAAAGGATTATCATAACACCGGCAGGCGAAGAGATTCTCAGTCGTACTCAAAGAGTTCTACAGGAAGTAAATGAAATAAAAGCTATCGCCCATAACCTAAATGATCCTTACAGTGGCGAACTCAAGCTAGGAGCTTTCCCAACATTGTCACCGTTTATTTTTCCTCGAATCATACCGGATCTTCGCGTTAATTATCCACAAATGAAGTTTTTCCTCTATGAAGAAAAAACGGCAGATCTACTTACAATGCTGGATGAGGGAAGTATAGATGCGGCTTTTATCGCTTTACCTCATAAAGACAATTTACTTGAATCTGATTTTGTCTTTAAAGAAGATTTTCTGTTGGCCGCGCCGGTTTCTCACTCTATTTGTGAAAGAACAAAAGCATCGATTGCGACTGTGCAGCAAGAGAGTCTGTTACTCCTGGCTGAAGGTCACTGCTTGCGAGATCAAGCTTTGGATTTTTGTAGTCAAAATAGCATTTCAGAGCATTTTGACTTTAAAGCCAGCAGTTTAGAAACATTGCGGCAAATGGTCGCTGCCGGAGTCGGCATGACTTTGATTCCAGAATGTGCTATTCAAGAATCTAAGGACATTAAATATCTGCCATTTTCAGGAAAAACTCCTAGTCGACAAATCGCTTTATTCTGGCGCAAGACATCTATTCGGGCAGATGTTTTAAGGGAGATTGCTGATGATGTAAGGAGGATGTGGATGTCATAAGGTCACTTCGCTTACTGATCGCTTTTGCGCTTTTTTATTAAAGTTGAAATTATGGCAGAAAGCTTTTTAGCTTCATCTATAGCCCATTCGGTTAAATTGCTTGGCAGGAAATTTACCAATTGGCCAATCAAGAGCTGTGTTCGTAATTCTCCACAAGAAGCTTTTGCATAATTTAAAACATTTATTGTTTCTTAGTTGGATTCTCTTTCATAGCCCTCTGCAATATTACTTGGCATCGATAGAGACGACCTTGTTATTTGGTCCTTAAATCGAAAATCCTTGAGTTTTGAAGACTGCTTGTACATTTCCGCACTGAGCCTTACAGATCTTTTCTGTACATCCAAAGTTGCAAACTTCATTAGATGACCTTTAATTTTGTCTTACAGATTTCAGTTAATCAATTATGAACCTTCAAGTAAATCGTCCTCAGTCCTTTAAGCACAGCGTCCTTTATCCTTACTCCTTCATCCTTTAAATGCAGCGTTCTTTATCCTTGCTCCTCTTTAAAAATAGTGTATAGTTGGCGAAAATTTCAGGATCATCATGGACGACTACAATTTTGACATAGAAAAAGAGGATACCGTCGCAGCTTTAGCAACTGCTGTTGGTGGCGGCGTGGCTGTTATTCGTATTTCTGGACCGGACGCCCTTAAAATTGGCAACAAAGTCTGGAAAGGCAAAAAGAATCTAGGTCAAGACACTGTTCGTCGTATGATGCTGGGAAATATTCTCGATCCAGAAACGGGCAATAATGGCGATCAAGCCATGGCTGTCTTCATGCAGGGACCATTCAGTTATACCGGAGAAGACGTTGTAGAGCTTCAGTGCCATGGTGGTAATTTCACGGCTAAACATACTTTGATGTGTTGTTTAAAGGCTGGTGCCCGCCATGCAGAACCAGGCGAGTTTACCAAGCGTGCCTATATAAATGGCCGGATGGACCTGACTCAGGCAGAGGCGGTTAATGATTTGATCAATGCTCAAAGCGAAATGGCCATGAACCTTGCTCTTAGACAACTAAATGGTCGTTTAGGTAATTCAGTTAAAGATCTCTATGTAAAGCTTACCGAGCTGCACTCGGAAATTGAAGTCCGCATGGATTTTGTCGATGAAGAACTCGATTGGACTCCAGATCAGGAAGTAATCGACATCCTTGAATCATCTTATAAGGATATCGAAAAAATGCTCAAGCAACAGCAAGATGGCGAAGTTTTACGGCAGGGGATTAAGGCTATTATTGGCGGACCTCCCAATGCAGGCAAATCCAGTTTCTTAAATCAAGTACTTGGTCACGATCGTGCAATTGTCACAGATATTGCCGGAACAACCCGCGATACTCTGGAAGAACAGGCGCAAATTCGCGGCATACCTATTCGTTTAGTTGATACTGCAGGAATTCGCGATGCCGATTGTATTGTTGAAAAGACCGGGATCGAGCGTTCTTTACAAGTTCTAAAAGAAGCTCAGCTTGTTTTTTGGTTGATGGATTTAACCAGACCTTTAGAGGATCAATTACCTCCAGAGGATTA
>JAKVBD010000208.1 GCA_022446985.1 Lentisphaerales bacterium | reverse complement strand
AGGCATTAACTACTAGAACAATCATGTAAGGTATTAACATGAGCCACGGTAAATTGACTTTAGGCATAGCTCTTTTTATAAAAAGAAATTTTATGAGGGCCAGAAAGCTCGTAGTCGCTGCAATCGAAGCTCCATAGCTATTCTCCAGATGCAGAGCCTGACTAAGATTTAAGAAAGGCACAAGCGATAATATACCGACAACGATAATGAGAAATACAGCATCGTAATTCAGCCGGCGCTTTAGAAAGCACCAGGCACTCAGTAACGCCATTATTTCGTAAACCTGCAAAGTAAAGAAGCTGTACAAAACTTCCACCTCTTCACTGCCCAAAAAGACTTCATCGACACGAATCTGGTAAATACCAAATAGCAAGATGACCGCACTGCTTAAAAACCATGGATTACAGGTTACGATGAACTTATTCCAAAAGTTCTCCTCTTTCATAACATACCTCTCAAGATTATATACTGTCATTTACTATCATATGATTTCGAAAATGAATTCTCAAGAGTTTGTTTAAACTTTAACACCAGGCTAGAACACTCTTTCATTTCAGCTCCCTCAAGCTATGTTGCCACAAAACGAGGATTTGAATAATGAGTAAAGACAAAGACTGGGTACAGGAAATCGTCGATATCATGGCCCGCTTACGAGCTCCTGATGGCTGCCCGTGGGATCAAAAACAAACCCATAAAAGTTTGAAACCATACTTGATCGAAGAGAGCTGCGAAGCACTGGATGCCATAGATGATGAAGACATGGAACTCTTAGAAGAAGAACTTGGAGATGTTCTCATGAACATCGTTTTTCATGCTCAACTTGCTACAGAAAAGAATCAATTTACTTTTCAAGATGTTGCCAAAAAAATATCTAAAAAAATGATCCGCCGTCATCCCCATGTTTTTGATGAAAGCTGTAAATTAACTCCAGAAGAAGTTGAACAGCAATGGGATGAAATTAAGAAAAAAGAAAAATCAGAGCGCGAATCTATTCTTGAAGGAATCCCACGTTCTCTGCCAGCTCTTTTTAGAGCGCAAAAGTTGCAAAAGCGCGCTGCAAAAGTTGGTTTTGATTGGCCGGATACCGAAGGACCTCTTGACAAAATAAGCGAGGAAACTGAAGAATTAAAAGAAGCTATCTCCAAGAATTCAAAAGAAGAAATTGAGCTTGAATTTGGCGACCTGTTATTCTCTATGGTAAACCTGGCACGTCACTTAAATATCGATGCCGATCATGCTCTGCACCTCTCTAACCAAAAATTTATAGATCGCTTTCAAAAACTGGAAAAAGTCTGTAAGTCAGAGGAGAAAGAGCTCGAAAAAATGACTCTCGAAGAAATGGATGATATCTGGGACCAGGTCAAAAAATTGAAGTAGCCTCCTTGCTGCCTATAAAGGGGAAGTCATCACTTCCCTTCTTAGAACCACTTTAAATATATTTGGGTATTTTCGTAGTACGGTCCCTGGCGCTTTCCTCGAAGCTGATCATCTGTTTCTATTATGTAAACCTCAACACTCTCTGGTCCAGGATCACCGGTATTTTGAATCCACTCTTCTAGATGCTGGCGATGTTTTTTGAGAACACTGGCATACTCTGGATCATTAGCCAGGTTTTTAATCTGCCAAGGGTCTTGACCAAACATATAAAGTTCTTCAGCCGGTCTGTTATCCGAAAATAATAGATTCTCCGCTAGATCATTAAGCTTTCCTTGTCCATGTAACTCCCTCAATCTCTTAATATGATTAACTTGCTGTCTTTGTAGTTACTCGGCATAAGGTGTGGTCTTTCAGGATAAAAATTCTTTATATACAGAAACTTATCTGTTCTTACAGAACGTATCCTGTCTGCAGCTTCTCCACAGCGATCGCGAGCGGCAAAGATAACTTCTTTTCCTTTAAAATTATCAGCAAGAATATTCTTGCCTTCCATTGCCTCTGGAACTTCAATTCCGGCAGCAGCAAGAGATAGAGCTGCGATATCTATACTCTCAACCAGATCATTTCTTATTTTACCATTTCCAACTCCAGGGCCACTGACAACCAAAGGAATATGAGTTCCTTCATCGTATAAAAATTGCTTTCCACGCGCGTGACTGATTCCATGGTCAGTAAAAAATATCACCAGAGTATTTTCAAGCAGACCTTCATCTTTCAATCTAGCAATGACTGCTCCAACATGATGATCGGTAATTTTTACATTATCGAGATAAGTAGCCCAGTCTCTTAACATGATTGGGTCATTGGGATAGTAAGGAGGTAACTCAATACCTTCATAACTGGTTTTGCCTCCAAAATCCTTATTCATTCGAATTTCAGTTCCTCTATAACCTCTTTCACTGGCACCGCGAATTTTCCCGCCGTGAAGTTGAACCTGCATAAAGAATGGCTGATCTGCTTTACGGCCGGCCCAGTCATGGCTGTTATACATTTTCTTAGACCATGTGAAGTTATAATCCGTCTTCCCGAATTCATTTCTCTTGATATCTTTGAAACTTTTATCCTTACCGGGAAGGCCACTGCCAATACAGGTCCAGTAACCAGCTTCTTGGAAAATTTCTGGAACCGGACGAACTCCTTTCGGAAGTGTAATGACATTTTTACCTCTTCCACTGCGATGGTGGTGAGCCCCAATTGAGTTCTGATACATACCGGTAATCAATGAAGATCTGAATGTTGAACAAACTGGTGAAGTCGCGTAAGCTCTTTTGAAAAGAACACCATTTTTAGCCAAGGCATCTACATGTGGTGTTTTTTTAGTTTTCTCACCATAACATGAGAAATTCGCAGACATATCATCGACCACAAACCAAAGTATATTTGGTCGTTCTTCTGCAGATAAAGATGTTAATAGAAAACAAAAAAATAAGATTTTAAAATTCATCGCGATTCCTTCTATTTAAAATGAGATAGAATAAAACCTTTAGAATCTTACAAACACAGCAAAAATTTAAATAGTTTCCTCAGTGCGATAGTAAGCCGTTGAAATTTTATACTTTTTCTTGAATTGTCTGGAGAATGAAAATGCACTGGAGTAACCAAGTTTATTACTAATTTCCTGCCTATTTAGCCAATACCCTTCTAACGACACAAATGAAATACCATTTTGGCCACAATACATATCAATGACATACAGACTTTGTGCCTCTAGAATCAAGGTATGTTTCTTGCGATGATTATCTAATCTTATAATTTTATGGAGAAGCACAAATGAACAGAATCATGGTGATTGAAGATGATCACTCCCTCAGTGGGATAATCAAAGAGTATCTCAAAGAAGCAGGACACGATGTCGTAATTAACTACAATGCTGTGTCGGCCATAAGAGTTTTAAAGTCTGAAAAATTTGATGCGATCTTAACGGATGTAAATATGTACCCGGTTGATGGCTATGAGCTCATAAATGAAGTCCGACGATTTAATAAAAATGTCAAAATCATTGCCATGTCAGGTTCTCTGCCAGAAAGCCAGAAAGCTGTAAATAGAGCTGTGGGGGAACTAAAGGATGAAGGTGCAGACCAGTTTTTACTTAAACCATTTACCAGAGAAGAATTACAAAACTGCTTTGTAACAGCCGGTATTTGTTAATTAATCCTGTTGAGATAAAGCTTGTTGCTTTTTCGAGTCGTTCCAGATCTTACTCATCTGTTCCAGACTGCCATGAAACATGCGCTGAAAGTACTCATAACGCTTTTCCTCATCTTTCTGAGCGCGCGTTTTTTTCTTAGTCTTTTCTATGTCTAAGTTAAACTCGAGTTGCATGCTTTCCTGTTCCAATTTGGAAGTAGTCTATATTTTAAATAAACTTTTACAACGCATTGGTAAAGAGCTGAGCTGCATTTTTTTAAGAATACAGCTCAGTATATCAGGATTTATAAAAAAATTCTTTTACAAAGTTCGACTTCCATAAGTTTGCGACGAGTTTGCACTTGTACCGTCGAACCCTCAAAACTTTTTGGCAAGTAACCCAAGCCAATGCCACAGTTTAACACAGGACTCATAGAACCGGATGTTATGAAACCAATCTCGTTGCCATCGGCATCGACAAACTTGTCACCTTCACGAGGAATGGGACGAACTGAAGCTTTAAAGCCAACTAGCTTTCTCTTTAAACCTTCTTCTTTAATTTTGACTAAAGCATCTTTACCAATGAAGTTTTCCTTTGAGAGATCACACACCCAACTTAAGCCGGGTTCAATTGCGTTTGTTTCATTAGTAATTTCGTGGCCATAAAGTGAAAAGCCTTTTTCCAGACGCAAAGAATTACGAGAACCTAAACCGCAAGGTACTACTCCAGCTTCAATCAGTGCATCAAGAAGTTGCGGAGCTACTGAGTTTTCTACGATGAGTTCGACTCCTGCTTCACCGGTATAACCAGTACGGCAAAGAAAGCCTGAACCACCCTCAAAAGATATTTCTGCATGACCGAAAGTTTTAAGGCCGCCATAAACTCCTGGGAAGAATTTATCGATGAAATCCGGAGCTGTTGGGCCTTGTACCGCAAGCAGAGAATAATCTGCCGATTTATTTTCAACTTTGGCATCAAATGAACTAGCCTCTAATTGCTTAGTGAACCATTCAAAATCTTTCTCAATATTCGCTGCATTTACAACGATGAAGATGTCTTCTGCTGACTTTAGATAAACAATGATGTCATCAACAAAAGTGCCATTCTCGTATAGAAGACCTGTATAAAGCCCCCTGCCCGGCTCGATTTTGTCCAGGTTATTTGAGATCATGTAATTCACAAATTTGTAAGCATCTGGACCAGAAACAAAGAATTGTCCCATATGAGAGCAATCAAAGACTCCAGCTGCTTCACGAACAGCAGTGTGTTCTTTTATCATAGATTCATACTGAACCGGCAGGGCCCAACCTGCAAAGTCGACAATACGCCCACCATGTTTTACATGATTTTCATATAGGGCAGTTTTTTTACAATGTTCAAGGGAAGACATAGTTGCTCCTTAATTTATAAAATTTTGATAGTTTTTGAAGTTAATAAAAGTGGACTTAGTGGACGAAATAGACTTAATTTAGACAATATCTGGTTCGTGGTTTTCGTGATCAAACCTTTTTTACCGGCGGGCCGCCGGTGCTCCCAGAAAATTGCGTTATTAAGATGTTTTTCCTCTGCGCCTCTGCGCCTCTGCGTGAGATATTTAAAAGAGCGCCAAAATAAATGCTTACTCGAAAATGTACCTAAGGTGCGCCGTTGTTCCCAGGAAATTACCTTAATTATTAATGAGTCCTCTGCACCTCCCCCATTGTACCCTCTCTGGCTTCGCCATTCACCTTGTCTGCGCCTCTGCTTGAGAACCGTTTTCTGCCGCAAAGGATTCCAGCGCTCCCAGCTATTGACTTTGCGTCTTTGCGTCTTTGCTAGAAACATACTTTTCAGCACTCTGCCCACCGTACTTGAATCGCTAAACCACCTTCAGAGGTTTCTTTGTACTTGTCCTGCATATCCTGAGCTGTTTGCCACATAGTTGCGACAACGTCATCCAAAGAAACACGGGCATTTTTTGGATCACTGTGTTTGGCTATCTGTGCTGCGGCAATGGCTTTAATAGCTCCCATAGCATTCCGTTCAATACAAGGGATTTGTACCAATCCACCTACTGGGTCACAGGTTAATCCCAAGTGATGTTCCATGGCAATTTCTGCTGCCATTAAGGACTGGCGGCTATTGCCTCCCAAACAAAAGGTCAAAGCTGCTGCTGCCATGGCACTTGAGACACCGATTTCTGCCT
>JAKVBD010000207.1 GCA_022446985.1 Lentisphaerales bacterium | reverse complement strand
CATCATCACCAGCCAATTTGAGAATATGTTTCATAAAGTCCGGCCTATAAGGGTGCCGTTCTGTTTGTGACCAACGACCAAAAGTGGAGTGTTTGTAGTCTGCCGGATCATGACATATTTTTGCCCGAACCGGATTCATCTCGATGTATTGTAAGCAACTCCACAGATAGACGTCTGACAGAATAAGCTGACATTGAAAACGATCCTGCCAGAGAGCGCCACTTCTTTTGTAGACTCTCGACTTGTTGAACCATTTTGAAAAAGTCATTTGCACTTCACGCATGAACTCACTGAAATTGTTCGAGTGTTTAATCAAGTCCCGAATCCGCCAGTCTGTTTCATCCAATTCCTTCTTTGAATTGTGAAATTTTTTGTAAGCTTTAACCGCTTGTTTCGGAGTCAATTTTTCAGGATGGCAATAAATCAACAGGTGAAAGTGATTTCCCATAATCACCAGACTGATAAGATCAATATTGTACTTAAAAAGATGCCTCTCAAGTATTCTTTGAAATGCTTCTTTTTCAGTATCATTTAGCGGTAATTGTCCGTACTCCATAGCGACAGTGTGATTGTATGCGTGCAGATAAACCCCTTCATTTCGAGGCTTGTAAAATTCCCTTTGTATTCTCATAAAACCTTGCCCTCGTTTATGCTGCCAACATTATACAAAAAAGATGTCTGGTAATCCAATCCGCCTGTGAGACGCTGTTCCACTCCAAATTACCGCCATTCACTCACTATCTTCAAAACTGATCTGTATTCCCAACAAAGCTCTATTTTTCGGGGATGATAATATTCAAAACCCCTTCGTACAAACGCCAGATCTTATTTCTCAAAATTAAGCAAAATACTCCTTTACGCCAGATAAAAGCATATGTACAGAGATCATAATCAACAGCATTCCCATGAGGCGTTCAATAGCTCCTGCACCTCGTTTCCCCAACCATTTAAAGATGTAAGGAGAGAAGTACAGAATCAATGTTGCTATAAACCAGGCTAAGCCGACTACAGAAAAAACAGCATTCCCGTGCTTATGACTTAACAGAAATACAATTGAAATGGAGCTGGGCCCGGTCATCAAGGGTATAGCAATGGGCACTATGAAAGGATCACTTAATTGATCCTCAGCCATAAGCTTTTTATGAGGAAAGACCATTCCCAGAGATATAAGAAACAGAATCAGGCCTCCGGCAATTTTGAGTGTCGGTTGCTCGAGACCAAGGAAGAGCAAAATCTTGTCTCCAAACATGGCGCTGGCCAGCATAATAACCAGGCAGAATAAGCTCTCTCTGAAAAGGATTTTTTGCCTTTTCTTTAATGGTATCTCACTTAAAAGGCTATTGATGACAGCGACATTTCCAAAAGGGTCCATGACTATCAACAACATGACGACAGTTGAAGTTAAATCCATCGCTATATCCCTATTGAGAACTTAGTTAAAGTAAGCATTGATTTCCTCAGTCAGAGCAGGCGCATAAGCTAAAGCCTGGGCACAGTGTTTTAATGAGAGTTCCTGCTGATCGTACCAAGCCGCCACAACGGCTAAGAGTTCATGAAATCTGGCGATTCTTGCAAATGATTCATCAGTATTGTCTCCCAGTTTGTAGCCGTCTATTTCAAGAGTGGCAAAGTAGTTGATAAACTCATTAAATTGTTCAAATTTAAAATCCTGCCATTGGAATGTCTCTTCTTCCTTAGACGTAGAATTCATTATTTGAATAGTATCTTCATCAGCCTTGATGAGCTGACCGATAAACGGCTCCAGATCTTTGGTCAAAACAGGCCCGGAATATCCTTTGTTAATGAGAGGAATAAGCAAAGTGTCTTTGAAGTAGGTAATTAACTTCATACGCTTTTCTTCAATACCGCGAATTTCTAGATCAAAGGTCTTTGTATACTCGTAAAAATCATCAAAAACATCATCAAACTCATAATCGGCAGGGTTTAAAACAGCTCGCATTTCTTCTGGAGTCTTCTTTTTCTCGATGACGTCCTTTGGGGGATCGGGCTTTTTTCTGACTGGAACGGTTCTTTCGCGAGGAAGAATTTTCACCACCTTTTTAATCGGCTTCATTTCAGGTTTGGTGATCTTCTCGCTTTGTTTTACTGCTCGCACTTCCTGCATTTTTGGAGTGTTCAATTTTTCGTAAATAAAATATCCAAGAGCAGATAACCCAAGTAAAAGGCAAAGCGTAATGAACAAGCCTGCTAAGGATTTCTTTCTCTGTTTCCTATGTCGTAATCTCTTACCCTTTGTTGAAATGACAACATGCTTTTTAGCGTCATTAGCCTTAGTAGAATCATGCAACAGCTTTTGTAAAAGAGTTTCGATCTCTGTATAAAGCTTAGAAGTCCGGCAGCAAATGATCTTTTGTTCTTCATCACCAAAGAGGTTAACATTCTCATTGGTGCTATACTGCTTTTCTATGTCCGTTATAGCCTCACTTTTATCTCTACTCAAAATCAAAGCAAAAACCTCTTTACCTGTCTCGATCTCGACGCCTTTATAAGATTTGAAACCTGGCGCATTTCGATCTTCAGTCATGAGTGCAAAAGGCCCAACAATCAGAGGGACCGTTACTTGAACGCTGCAATTTGGACACTGAACCTTTGAGAGAACTTCAACATCATTCATCAGTAACTTACGCTCACAGGAGTTGCAGACTATTTTAATTTCTTTAACTGTCTTCATATCGGCTCCTAAATAGAATGACTTTCAAACTGAGTGATTTGCTTTAAAAGAAACTCTGCTTCGCGCTTCAATATGTAGTGGTGCTTTTTGTGAGCTAAAAAGCGCTTCAACTGATCCTTCAGTCTAATCAGGTCTCGTTGACGATCCGGATTCTGAATTGACTCTAAGTATTTTTCTCGATACTCATGCAGTTGGCGGATAGCTGAATTCTTTTGCAAGCTCCTTAAAAGAGGGTCGACTTTATCTGCCATTTGCCGCTCATAGCGTAGAACTTCTTTTATCTGCAGATAAAAGCCATAAGCCATAGCCGGTTTTAACTCTGATATAAGGGAGATTCTCCTAATATCCTTTTCGATTTTCTGCAAAATCGCTTCATACACCTCCGTCGCCTTTTCTTTGTGAATTCCCCGCAATTCATTCTTTAAAAATTTTAAAGTATCGGCAACTTCATGATACTGTGAAATCTCATCCGTCTTCTTGGTAAGAAAGTCTAAAAGCTCTCCCTTATCTTTGTAGGTCTTACTATAAAAAGCGACCATCGATTCACCGCCTTTACTGTTATACCAATTGCGAACGTTGTTGCCGTGAATAAAAAGTTTCTTACGCCCTATAGCAAACATCATCGCTATGGCTGCATGATTGTACTTATCCCAACCTAGGTAGCCATCACCACCATTATTTCTTTTACTGCCTATGTAGTAACGGGCCAGGTCATGACCTTCAGGAGTCCGCCCCATATTTATATACCATTTCCAGTAGTCCATATGCTTGCGAAAACCTTTAGGATTGACACAGGCAAGAGCAGCGCTTCCCCAGACCATTCCAAAAAGCCCATTGGCATGAGCTTCTCGCATTCTCCTTGTATGCCTTTCTAAATATTCGCCTTGAATTTTCTGCAGCTTTTTATCATCTCCTGACAGGTAAAGCCCCAAAGTAAACAAACCTGTACGGCCACTGCCATCACCATTTCCATAAGCTCCTATATAACCGGTACCTCCAGATGCTTCAGTACAACGGATCAAATGCGCCAGTGTCGCTTCATAAGGTTTCTCGTGAATAGAGATGCCGCACTTTTCTGCCAATGTCCAAACCAGGTAAACATGACCGGTTATTATATTTATCCCCGCACCATCATAACCCGGTTCTTTGGTAATGCCGTGGGCATGACGGCCATTTTCAGAAGTTGCTTTTAGGGCCAGAGTATCGCAAATATTCCGAATCGGATCAAGTACTTTAAAATCACCGGTTGCCAGGTAATACTCACAAAGAAAGGTGCCGCCAAAAATGTAATTCCAGGTCGGCAGCCCACCGGTATTTAAATTCTTTCCTATGTAGGAGTGAGCAGCTCTTTTAACGGCTTTACTATATTTCTTATTCCCAGTTCCCAGTAGTGCTAAAGCGGCTGTCCCTGTCTGTACGGAACCACCCCAGGTGCCATCCGGTTTTTGCATCTCGAGAAGTTCATCACAAATCCTTTCAAGGGTAAGGTCTGAACGCTTACAGTAGTAAGGGTATGTCTTAGCCAGTGGAGCTATATCCGGCATGCTCAACTTGAGATCTATTTTCTGCTTCTCACGCAGGACGGTTAGAAGCAGAGTTTTATTTTTCTCGGCAAGACTTTGTTCCATGGCATAACCAAGATCTTCACGCGGGCCTTTGCCACCATCATTAATGTCATTTGTTGCTTTGGCAAAGCTCTTGCCATTAGCTGCTAAAATGATATCTCCTTCACGCAGCCCGCCTTTATAAGCTATGCCATTATTCTTGACATACTTTACCCGTATATCTGAACGGCCGACTTGAAACAAACCACTGGCATTTAAAAAGCCTAATGGTGAATGTTGAGCCTTTAGCTGCTCTTCCTCTGATTTACTTTGTTTATGATAATCCTCTTGACTCCAAGTCATTAGCGATAAAGCTATTAACACACAAAACATTAAGCGCACTTTTTATTCTCCTTTAACATACTTTTGCTCTCCTCAAACAAACGCATATGATAGTTATCCAGGTGCGCTAAATATAGTTTTATGATCTGTTCATTGGGTAGGCTTCAACAGTCAAAATATAGATATTAGGTAATATTAATCATCAAAATCTAAAAATTCGAGCTAACTATTGATAGCTAATAGGTGGAATTCAAAACCCTCACCATAACAACACAAAGAAACTAAGTCGCCTATTATCTATATTCCATTAAGCTTATAAACTGCTAATCCTCAACTAATAATTAACCCAATAGCTATACCGAAAGATATTAGATCTTCCATTACAGACTGTTACATACTAAATTTATTATATCTGAAATTTTATATTTAGTTTATTGAGGAATATGAAAAAGTTTACCCTTATCGAACTTCTGGTAGTCATAGCCATCATTGGCATATTGGTCTCTCTTTTATTGCCATCACTTGTGCTTGCCCGGGAAAAGTCTCGTAGTGCAGTTTGCAAAAGCCAAAATAAACAAATCGGCTATGGCATGGTGATGTATATCGATGATGGTCGAGAAAACAGTCATGTCAGCGGGCAGTTTCCTACTTACGACATCTGGTTTAAACAGGTCTCAACAAAGTATCTTGGAGAAACCTGGCAAGATCCTTGGTACGGGGCGATCACGAACAAAGCTTTTTGGTGTCCCACGGCAGAAAATTCCGGAGGAACTTACAATGACATTTCATATGGCTATTCCTTTTGGTTTCTTGGTTCTCAAAAACCTATGTTAGGCGAAATCAACAGTCCTACGGATATGATCATGATTGGTGACTCTGATGAAAACATTTCCTGGGATTCAGTGATTCACTCAAATAACAATTCTCCTATTGGCAACCGTCATGAAGGAAAAGCAAATGTTGTGTTCATCGATGTTCATGTAGAGTCTGTCAAAAAAGAAACAACATTCGATTCACAGAGCAGACCCTTTATGGTAAATAACTAGCTATTGAAGGGTCTGAGTAGTCTGATTCCCAGTTATTTCTTTCCACTTAGCTGGATGCACTCCGACATACTATGCGGCGACTTTCCCCTGATTTTGGCATAGTAATTGACAAAGCCTCTCTAAGTTGAAT
>JAKVBD010000206.1 GCA_022446985.1 Lentisphaerales bacterium | reverse complement strand
CAAGAGTTATTGTCAATCGTATCTGGCAGTACCATTTTGGCCGTGGCATTGCGGCCAATTCAAACGACTTCGGCAAGTTAGGCGAGAAGCCGACCCATCCAGAATTGCTTGATTGGCTGGTTGAACAATTCAAACAAAATGAATGGCGCTTCAAGCCAATGCACAAGTTGATCATGATGTCGAAGACTTATAAGCAAGCTTCTCAGCATGAACATATGGCGGATTACATGAATAAGGACCCCAAGAATTCTCAGCTTTGGAGAATGACTGACAGAAGATTAGACGCGGAAGTTTTAAGAGACTCTATGCTGGCAGTCAGTGGCGAGTTAAAGCATCGACATAAAGGTGGCACGTCGGTAAAGGGAAGTGAGACTTATAGGTCGATTTATGTTAAGGTTGTGCGCAATGAAAAAGATGAATTCCTAAATGCCTTTGACTGGGCTGATGCATTTGCCAGTAATGCCGTTAGAAATGTCACAACAACACCAGTCCAATCTTTGCTGATGATCAATGGACCGTGGGTGATGAAGCGCTCCGAAGCTCTAGCCAGCCGCTTAATTCGCAGTAAGCAATCCAGCAAAGATGAGATTATCAAAAACCTTTATAGCCGGGCTTACGGAAGGGCTCCCAGCCAAAATGAACTTGCGGTATCAAAAACGTTTATTGGCAATCAACAACAATTTCATGAGAATCGGGATTCAGGTTTACAGGAAAAAACCACTCATATTGCAAAGATGAAAAATGGCCTGAATGCAATCAGTAGCAAAGGCCAAAACGACTTTATTCACTTCCTTGCTGAAGATGTTTAGATGCTGACCGATGGCGATTTCACCATAGAAGCAAAGGTTCAGTTAAATGCATACCACAGTGAAAAAAATAAAATGCGCATGATTGCTTCCCAAAATGGTAAGGGTGACAGCCTCTCATGGGCATTGGGAATTTCCGGAACACAGAGTAAATACCCGCCGGGCACCCTCGTTCTAAAGCTGTGGAACAGCAAGAAAAGCGACTTCCTTATTTCTGACTTACAGCTCCACTTAAACAAAGCTTACTACATAGGCGTCATAGCAGACACAAATGGCGAAGAAACCAAAGTTAAGTTTTTTGTGAAAGATTATTCATCTAAAAATAGTCCCATGAATGACTTTCAAATTGTAACAAAAAGAGTCATGAAAAATAGTGGATCGCACGGAAGTGTTGTTTTGTTTACCGATCAGAAAGAAAAAAGTCTGGATGCGATGATCGGTGAATTGAAATTAACTCGTAAAGCACTGGAACCAAAAGATTTTATGATTAACTCAACGCCGACGTCAAATGCTTCGACTGTCGCCCATTGGCACTTTGCCTCTGAAGAGGAGCTGCTGAAAGACGCTTCTCAAAATGGCTATCATTTACAGTTTTTGAGGCAGGAGATAATCAATCGCGAACAGGCCTTCAAAAAAGCCGTCGCAGATCTATGCCAGGTAGTTTTCAATTCCAGTGAATTTTTATACGTGAGGTAAAACCATGATAACTTCTAGAAGAGATTTTTTAGCTAAAGCCGGAATGGGTTTTGGAGCTCTGCCTTTTGCATCACTTTTGGCTAACGATAAGAAAAACATCAATCCGCTTGCTCCTAAAAAGACAGATCACCCGGCTCGAGCCAAGAGCGTGATCTTTTTATTCATGGAAGGCGGCCCAAGTCATATCGATACCTTCGACCCAAAGCCACTTCTAAATAAGATGCACGGCAAGCCGGTACCGGCAAGTGTCAGGAAAGGGGTTATTACGGCCATGGGTGAATCCAAATCGCCGATTCTTGGTTCAAAACGCAAGTTTAAACAGTGTGGTAAAAGTGGACTATGGATGTCGGACTGGATGCCGCACCTCCAGCAACATGCCGATGATCTTTGTGTGATTCGCAGTATGCATACAAATGGTATTAACCACGCTGGTGGAGTTTGTCAGATGAATACAGGGACACCTCTTGCCGGCAGACCGTCACTGGGTTCTTGGGTGTCTTATGGACTCGGCTCAGAAAACGAGAATCTGCCTTTATTTTTGGTTATGAAGGACAACAAAGGTCGTGTCGTTAATGGACCGAGAAATTGGGGCCCGGGTTTCATGCCGGCGGTCTATCAGGGAGTTACGATCAATAATAGTGCAAATCCTATTCCAAACTTGAATCCTCACCTTTCGGTTACCAATCGCGTTCAGCGCGGCAAGTTGGATTTCATAAAACAGATGAATGAAAAGTATGCATCGCAATACAAGCATAATTCTGAATTGGATGCCAGGATAAGAAACTATGAGCTGGCCTACAATATGCAGGCTGAGGCTCTTGAAGCGGTAGATTTAAGTCAAGAACCAGATTACATAAAGGATATGTACGGTGTTGGCCAGAAAGATACAAACAGCTTTTGCGGTATGTGCCTTATGGCTAGAAGACTGGTAGAGCGCGGCGTGCGCTTCATTCAACTTTACAGTGGAGCTGGCAGTAAGTGGGATGCCCACCAAGATATGGAACAGAACCATTCCGCGCGTTTTAAAGAGACAGATCAACCGGTTGCAGCTCTTTTAGCAGATCTTAAACAACGCGGCCTTCTCGATGATACTCTGGTTGTCTGGGGCGGTGAATTTGGTCGTACGCCAATGAGTGAAAAAGGCAGTGGTCGCGACCATAATCCAACCGGTTTTACTATGTGGATGGCCGGTGGTGGAACCAAAGGTGGTCAGACTATTGGTAAGACAGATGAATTTGGTCTCTTTGCTGTTGAAGACAAAATGCATGTCCATGACATGCATGCAACCATTATGTCGGCTCTTGGTATCGATCATACAAATATGATTTACATGTACAAGGGACGGCCGGAGAGGATTGACCAAAATGAAGGACATGTCAATCAGAAGGTCTTTGCATAAAAAAATCTCACCACAAGCACAAAAGCATTTCAGGTTTTTTATAAAAATCTGAAATGAAAACCGCTAGCATTCGGGCTGGCGGTTTTTCTATTTAAAATTAAAAAGGAATATGTATGAAAATTGTATTAAGTATTCTCTTACTCAGTCTCTCTTGCTTAGCCGAGTATAAGGTCTCCGTTTTTCTTGGAAATGAGGCCGACGCAAAATATAAGGCCAACATGGATTATCCATTTGGAGTCGAGCTTGACTCTAAGGGGAATATGTACATCGTCGAGTACGATGGAAGTTCTGTTGGAGTTCTGAGTTATAAAGGTGATTTTACCAAGTTAGGAGGAGATGGTAGTCGCGATTTTGCTGTTGAAAACGGGCCGATTAAAAAGGCAAAATTCAATGGCTTACACAACGCCATTATAGATGCAGAAGATAATGTATATATAACGGATACCTTTAATAACCGTTTGCGAAAGTATGATCCAAAAACTGCTATTATATCAACTTATGCCGGTGGTAAAGAAGGTTTTTTCGGAGATGGCGGTCCAGCTGCTGAATCAGGCTGGAATCAACTTTACTGTGCTGCCTGGAATAAGGATAAGAGTAAGATTTATATTGCCGATCTTAAGAACAATCGGGTTCGGGTTGTCGATTTCAAAACTGGAGTAGTCAATACTGTTGCCGGCAATGGCAAAAAGGGTATTCCCAAAGATGGTGCGGATGCTTTAAAAAGTCCTTTGATGAACCCGCGTGCTGTGACTGTTGATTCTAAGAATAATCTTTACATTGCCGATCGTGCGGGGCATGCGCTGCGTGTCGTGAAGCCCGATGGCAAAATTTACACTATAGTCAACAAAAAGGGCAAGAAAGGCAGAGCTCTAGGCGATGGAGTAAAAGCACAGCTTTTTGGGCCGAAATACCTGGCAATTGACAAAGACGATAAAGTGTGGATCGCTGATGATCAAAATGACCGCATCTGTCTTTATGATCCAGAAACAAAAAAGTTAACTTCTGTTATCGGCAAAGATTCAAATATGAAGGGCTGGGATATAAAAAGGCCACATGGAGTGACTATTCATAAGGATGGTTCGATCTATGTCGTCGATTCAGGAAATAATCGCGTTTTGAAGTTAGAAAAATAGTTTTATCTAACTTAAAAATTCCCTGAGTCAAAAACTCAGGGATTTTTTTTGTATGTTTTGTGTGGGAGATCTACTTACTTTTTAACAGGTAGGCTAGAAGATCATAGATGTCTTCTTTTGTCAGTGTGCTTAGCAGGCCAGGTGGCATCATCGAAACCGGGTTGTTTTTCATAGACTTTACAAAGCGTCTGTCGAGTTTGACCCGAGCTTTGGGATTGGCCATATCAGTATTGACTTCAATGAAGTTTGCGCCCATATCAACGATGCGGCCGTTGACCATGGAACCATCTTTTTTCTCGAAGATTATCGAGTTGTACTGGTCACTTATTTCAAGACTTGGTTCAATGATTTGTGTCAATAAATCATGAGCTGAAAATTTACCGCGAACACTGGTGAGATCCGGCCCGAATAAGCCACCGGATGTCTTAAATCTATGACAACTTATGCAGGCAGTCTGTGAGTAGAGGATTTTACCATTTGTCAGGTCTCTTGGCTTATCCAACGCAGTATTTAATTCCTCGAGATCTTTGAAGTCACTCATACTCCACAATTTTACGAATGATCTTGGCGGGCCTGAGATTTCAACGGGCTTATCTTTACCATCGATGATCAATTGCTTAAGTTTTGCATGCTCCGATTCAGGCATATTCTTTAATATTTCTACAGACATGTTGGTAATGTAGCTTGCAAGAGGAGCTCCACCCGGGAAATTTTGAGCTTTACCAAACCACTTAAAAAACTCTTCTCTGGTCTCTGTTGTCCAACCATTTTTTATATGGCGTAAAGACATAACATACGAGATCTGTTCTTCCTGAGAAAGTCCTTCTTTTAGAAGTTTTAAACCAGTTTGTATGGCAGATGAATCTTCGATAAATACGAGAAGTTCAAGAAGATCATCGTTAAGTTCTTCATCATTACTTGGGAATGCTTTGGCAATGTGCTCTGCTATTTGCTTGCTCGGAACTGATGAATCTTTAGATTTGCGAATAAGAGCGAGGGAGTAGGCTCTTGCCAGAGCCAGTTTGTCATGACGCTGTAGAGTGTTCCAATCAATGCTTCTTAGTAAATCGATAACCTTCTCAAGTGAATAATCAGCGCAACGAATCAAAGCGATTGCAGCATAAATTTTCTTGCTGTCTTTTGATGCAGAGAAGACTTTTTGTTGCCATTGACTAACAGCTTGATGTTCAATCGCTGTTCTCGCAGCAAAGCGAATGAAGCGATCTTGGTGATCCAGGTAAGGCCAGGCTTTTTCTACAGCCCCTTGAATTGGCTTGTGAAATTCTTCTAGTTCATGACGTATATTTCTAAGATCATTGCCTGCAGCCAATGTTTCCGGAGCTTTACCCTGACCATTCCAGGTTAAGCGGTACAGGCCTGACTGAACTCGACGGCCGCCGACTGTAAAGTAGATGGCTTTATCAACTGGATTAACAACTATGTCAGTTAAAGGCAGTGGTTGACCAGCGATAATTTCTTCAGGTTGGCATTTATAAGAACTGCCATCGGGAGCCATTTGAACAGAGTAAAGTTTTCCATAACTCCAGTCACAGATAAATAGGGAATTCTGATAGACCACTGGCATGTTGGCTCCATAACCAAAAGCAATACCGGTTGGTGACCCAGCGCCAATATTGTGAATACCATCGACGCTGTCTTCCCATCTTGCAGGCCATTTTCCTGTGCCATTACGCCAACCGAATTCAGCTCCACTATTGACTAAACATATGCGAGTAGGGCGATACCATGGGCCTCCAAGATCGCGCTCCATATCGGCATCATAAGTAAATAAGTCACCATCTTTGTTAAA
>JAKVBD010000205.1 GCA_022446985.1 Lentisphaerales bacterium | reverse complement strand
TCTTTTTTTAGATGTCTGAATTGTTCTTAGTTGGGGGTATGGGATCGATGCCTGAGAAAAGATGCCGAACACTTCTGAGCGATAGTCGAAATATTTAAATATTTGTGGGTAATTGAATTAAAAGTTCTAAATTCAGCTCTAAAAATTCTATTTTTTGAAAGGGCGCATGATTATTTTTCACGAAAATCATCAATTAAAAGGATGTGGTCGTGAAGTTAATAGTGGTGCTGTATTTAGTCTGTTTGTCGGTAGTTTATTCTCAGGAAAAGCAACCTAATATAATTCTTATAGTCGTCGATGATTTAGGATATGGAGAGCTTGAACGTCAGGATGATGACCACATACCAACTCCCCACATAGATTCTCTGGCGCGGGATGGTGTTAAATTTACTGATGGCTATGTAACAGGGCCTTACTGTAGTGCCTCCAGAGCAGCCATCATGACTGGTCGTTATCAGAATCGCTTTGGCTATGAAAAAAATCCCATTGGCTACAAAAATGAAGACCCCAGAATTGGTGTTCCAAACAGTGAGTGGACCATCGCGGAGCAGTTACAAGGAAGTGGTTACACGACTTCACTCATTGGCAAGTGGCATCTTGGAGCCACGGCAAAATTTCATCCAATGCATCAGGGCTTTGATGAGTTCTTCGGCTTCATGCATGAAGGCCATTATTTTGTTCCTGAACCATATGAAGGAGTGACAACTTTACTGAGAAAAAAAGTTCTTCCAGGTCTGGTTAAAGGTCGCTGGACCAGTAAAGATGGCAAACTTATTTATCATGATGTTCTGGGTGATGAGCCAGATTACAATACTAACAATCCTATTGTCCGCTCGAGTCAACCAGTTGATGTCAAGGAGTATTTAACCGATGCTTTCACTACGGAAGCTATCGATTTTATGAAAAGAACTTCGGATCGCCCGTTTTTCTTAACTCTTTCCTATAATGCCGTCCACAGTCCTCTTCAGGGACTTGACGAGTACATGGATAAATTTACTCACATAGAAGATATACAGCGTCGTATATTTGCCGCTATGCTGGCTAACCTCGATGACAACATCGGCCGGGTGCTTAATTACCTAAAGGCTGCCAAAATTGAAGAGGATACACTTATATACTTTCTGAGTGATAATGGCGGTCCGACCAAAGAACTAACGTCCAGTAATGGACCACTAAGTGGTTCAAAAGGCCTACTTAGAGAAGGCGGTATACGCGTCCCTTTCATTATGCGCTGGAATGGTATTATTCCTGCCGGGAAAGTTTACCGCAAACCAATAATTGCCACCGATATTTTTACCACAAGTGCTGCAGTTTCAGGTGTAAAAGTGACCCATAAAGCAAAAAGAGACGGAGTTAATCTCATCCCTTATCTAACCGGCGAGAATCAGGGTGATCCACATAAAGTTCTATACTGGAAAAGTAAGGGGCAACAAGCTTTGAGAGCTGGAGATTGGAAGCTTTTAAAAAGCAGATCGAGTGATCTCATGTTGTTTAACCTGAAAGATGATATCGGAGAAACAACAGACCTCGCTGAGAAATACCCGGAAAAGCTACAGGAGCTCCTTAAAGCCTGGCAGGAAATTGATAAAGAAATGACCCCCTCATTATGGTGATAAAGTTTAAGTCAAAAATTTAAATTCGCTAGACTATTGCACCTATTTGGATATTTTAGAAAACCGCCTCATAACAGGTCTTTTTGTCTTGATTCATCTAAAAGTACGCAACTAGGAAATGATGTTATGCGCTTTTGATTTCTAGGTTATGATTATTTTCTTCATCTTTCTTGTTGAGATTATATTTTCTTCTTTGAATTTTAGCCTCTCTAAGCTTTTGGTCTCTTTGTTCAAGTATTTGTTTTCCAGCGAGCATATTGGATAGAGTAATATAACTGGTAGCACTGTGTAATCTCTTGTAGAGCTCCAGCGGAAATAGTACAGTTGGGTAGCGGACCAGCTACAGCTTGAAGAGCAAGCCGGCTACGCTCTGAAAATTTTACAGTCAGAAAAAAAGCTCAAAATTGCTTCTACTGACAAAGATACTAAGAGCGGCAGACTGATCACTCAAGAATACAATGTTGAAGGGCCTTGTTCCATTTTCATGACAACGACAAACGTTGAAGTCGATGAAGATTTACAAAACCGCTGCCTTGTTCTTTTGGTCAACGAAGACCGCGAACAAACGAAAAAAATCCACGAACTGCAACGCAAAAGCAGAACCCTTGAAGGCATGCTCAAAAAAGAGGACAAAAAGAACACTCTGCGAGTGCACCAGAATGCTCAAAGACTAATCAGACCTTTACTTGTTGTAAACCCATTTGTCGAGCAATTAACTTTCCTTGATTCACGCTTACGCACACGACGCGATCACATAAAATGCTTGAACCTCATCAACGCAATTACCTTGCTGCATCAACAGCAACGCGAAATTAAAACCGTCAGTCATCGAGGTGAGAATCTCGAATACATCGAGGCTACTTTGGAAGACATTGAAGTCGCCAACAAACTGGCCGCTGACATCATCGAAACCAGTCTTGATGAACTTGCACCACAGACTAGAAAATTGCTCGAACTCATTTACAAATTGGCACAGGAGCACTGCAAAGCCGGAAAGATTGAACAACGGGACTTAAGACTGACAAGGCGGGATATAAGACAGTTTACAGGTTGGACAAACACACGTCTTGGAATCCATCTGCAAAGTCTTCTGGATATGGAGTATTTACACATCACTTCAACTCAAGGACGCAAGATGGTTTACGAGCTTTTATACAAAGGCGAAGGCCAGCAAGGAGAGAATTTCACCATGAACTTAATCAACACACAAAGGCTTAAAAATGAGGGATACGATTTTGTATGTACAGGGTAAAATCAACTATGTACGCCCCATGTACAGGGTATAAACAGCCTATGTGCATTTTCTTTTTTAGCTGCAAGTTGCTGATTTTAAGCTTGGTAACAGAAGTATCGTCAAAAAATCAGAAAAACACTTATTAGAGGAGTCGCAAAAAATGGCGGAAATAGATCATAGTCTTAAGTTCTACGGCGAAGCTTTTCTTGAGAATCTGAAAGTTCAGCATTACTCAGAAGAGAGCTTAAAAATCCGCCGTTTTGATCTCAATATATTTTTCTCCTGGTGTGAAGAAAGAGGCTTCACCGATGCCGATGAAATAACCCGTCCAATGATTGATCGTTATCAAAGATATATTTTCAATTATCGTCAGAAAAACGGCAAAGCTCTTTCTATTTCCTGCCAACGCGGTCGTCTCACTTCCATTAAGCTTTTCTTTAAGTGGATGGCGCAAAAATATCACATTCTTAACAATCCGGCTTCAGAATTAGTTATGCCACGCGAAGGACATAAACTTCCTGGAGACATCCTCACAAAAGATGAAGTCGAATTGGTTCTTATTCAGCCGAATATTGATACACCAACTGGCTTGCGAGATCGAGTTATGTTGGAGCTGCTTTATTCAACTGGAATGCGACGAAGTGAAGTCACTTCACTCACTCTTGTCGATGTCGACTTTAATCGGGAAATAATCATGATTCGAGAAGGAAAAGGCCGCAAAGATCGAGTTGTACCGGTCGGAAAAAGAGCTTTAAGCTGGCTGCAGAAATATCTCGATGAAGCACGGCCGGTACTCTGTAAAACAATGGATGCAGTCCATATATTCTTCACTCATGACGGCAGTTTTTTCAACAAAGAAACCTTAAGCGAAAACGTTCGGAAATACATAATAAAATCCGGCGTTCGAAAGAAAGGTTCCTGCCATTTATTCCGTCATACAGCGGCAACTCTCATGCTTGAAAACGGTGCAGATATTCGCTTCATTCAGCAGATGCTTGGCCATGCCAGCCTTGAAACAACCCAGGTTTACACTCGTGTTTCAATTACCCAATTGAAGCAGGTTCACGATTTAACCCACCCAGCAAACCATAGAGAAATAAGCTCTCAAAAGTCAGAAGACTAACTTTATCAAAAGCGTTTCCTACGCGTTCTTTTGACTGTTAGCAGCTTGTTAGCTGGCTGTTTGTTAGCGACTAATTAGAAAAGGAGTATATTATAATCATGATTGAATTAACGGAGAACAAAATGTTAGCTGTAAAAGCCACTTATGAAGACGGTAAAGTTATTCCGTTTGATAACATCGACTTACCGCATGGAAGAAAAAATGTCATCATCACTTTTTTAGATGAAGAGGAAGAGCTTTCAGAAGAATGGAAAGCAGAAATTGGCCGTCGACTTGATTCCATTGATAATGGGACTGCAATTTTACATGATGGAAAAACTGTAATTGAAGAATTACGAAAAGAATTCGGTTAATGGATTACAAAATTCTCGATGAAGCTAAAGAAGAGCTTCGTGAAGCAATGATATTTTACAACGAAGAAAGACCAGGCTTAGGACTCGAACTTCTTGATAGATTTGAAGAAACTCTTGAGTTCATATGTGACTTTCCTCTTGCGGCAACGAAAACAATTCGAAATACAAGAAAATCTTCACTGAAACAATTTCCATTTTCTATTATCTACAAAGTCAATGATGATTTGCTTACTGTAATCTCAGTAGCTCACCAAAAACGTCGTCCAGGATACTGGAAAAACCGACTGTAATCCAATCTTTATAAGGGCAAAACTTCAGGTGAAAATACCAAAAATACTTCTCACAATCGCCCTTGTTTTCTCTTCATTTTTTCCATTAGCTGCTTCTATTCGCACACTCGATTTTCAGCAAAAACCGCATCTAGGGCATTTTTCGGAATTTTCATCAGATGCACATCTAGCTACAGTTGTTTATCTCCTTGAAACGCAAAAGGGTACACAGCTAGTTTGGTGTACGATGCATATAGACCCAACTGATAACATGGTTAATGGGTTTAGTGAGGGAGAAGCTTATAGTTCGGGAATGTCATATAGAAGTGGACTCTTAGTGCAAAGTTATGGTGTCGATAAATATGGCTTAACTGATGGAATTTCTTTTCCATTAGCGCCAGCCTCTCAAAATTTGCCAACGAATGTTTCTAGTAGAGGATATAGTTTCAGAGTAGCGTATGTCGATAGTGACTCAGGTCATGCATTTTTCAGGGCAGATTTTACATTTAAATTAGATGTGAGTTGGTTTGGTATTTGGAATTGTAATGTAGACTATAAAATGGAAATCGTAGAATGGGCTAAAGTACAATTAAATAAATATTATGATATTCATGCACCTGTTACTATGCATGACGGTACAAAGTACTCAATGTTAAGTCATGAAATGCGGCATGTAAATGATTTTACACAAGCTTTAACAGATATTAAAGAATTTATGAAAGACTATGAAACTATATGCTGTCCTTGTAAGAATAAGTTTGAGGTTTACATAAATAAATACGTTGAATACAAAAAGGCTGAAATTAGCTATTTAAATGATCAGTTTGATTTTGAGCAATATAGCTTACCTAGAGTTCATACGAGCAAACCCTTATATAAAAAAGCCGAGCAAGAATATTTTGACGCAAAGTTCGATTATTTGGAGTGTTTAGCAGACTAATGAAAAAGATGAAATTGATAGTTTTTATATTATGTCTAGTTAATATGTTACAGTTTTATTTATTGCTTTCTAAAGAATCCAATCATTCCTATCATTTAGAGGAAGATGAATCTAGTAGAATTAATAGAATTACTGGTTACTTAGAGAATAAAGAAAAAAATAAAGTTAAACATGGAATAGATCTCAGGATATTTTGGGAACAAAGTCAAATAGAATTTACTGTCTATAAAAATGGAAGCCCCAAAAGGTTTTTCCTTGAGACACAGCGGCATCCATGACAAAACTAGGTAGTCAGTACCAGTCCTTCTTCTTAATGTTTACAAGTGGTGATTAGACAATGGGAGTATAGTACCAGGTACGGCTAAAAGGTAATATCATCCGTTAAATTGCCGATATTTTACCTAAAAGCGCTTTAAATTGAGTCAAATCAGAAGCTTGAAAGTGTGTAAATACTTTCGGTCTTATTTTTTGTTCGAAATAGTGGCAAAAATGCTAAAAATTAGCCGAATTTGAGCAGGCAGTAGTGCAAATTGTGATTTTGAGAAGAAAGAAGTCTAAGTGGTTAAGCTGGCTTCGGCTTGTCAGCCAGCCTCTCGCTG
>JAKVBD010000204.1 GCA_022446985.1 Lentisphaerales bacterium | reverse complement strand
CTTGTCGTCAGAGGGTTATTGGGATTGGTAATCCACTTAGCTAAAGCTGTTCTTCGGCCTGTTGAGCTAGGAGCTTTATGAGGTTTGATGATCTTGGCATTAACATCTGCCCCCTCTGGGTAAAGGACCGTCATGAAACCAGGCAGAATATCCTTGTCACTACCCGGGATTTTATTTACAGGAGCGCTTGATCCGGCATCTGAAGCCGTCAGCCCTGTTGAGAGTTTTGGTTTCTCCGTTAACTTAGCTTTTAACGCTTTTAGCTTATCTTTAATCTGTTTTTGTGATCCGGCCTTGCCCCATTCATGCAGAGCCTGGCGCATAACAAGATAAACCATTTGCTGCTGGTAAACACTTCTGTCTTTTTCCGGAATATCCATTATGACCTGAATTTCATCTGGAAACATTTTTATGGAACTATTATAAGTATTCTTGCGGTGTGGTTTTTCTAATTCAGCGATCTCAGCCAGCATATCTTTATTTGTTTCTCGCCACTTTTGGAATTCATTGGCTTTTTCCGGTGTTTCAAGGAGTACATCATCCCGCCACATGATCGGTGCAAAGAAGCCTTTTAGTGCATAATAGTCTTTACGGAGAAGAGGGTCGAATTTATGGTCGTGACATTTTGCACACTGCAGTCCTGTACCGAGAAAAACATCGGCAGTCACATCGGTAATATCCTGTAATATTGTTTCCCAGTGGGTCTCAGCATCGCGCTGATTCCATTCATATATCGGCAAACGGAAGTAGCCTGTTGCCGTCAATGCTTCCGGGTCTTTCGGGGCAATTTCATCACCGGCTAATTGTTCCATGACAAATTGCTGGTAAGACTTATCCTGATTAAAAGAGCGAATGACATAGTCTCGGTATTTGTAGGCGCTTGATCGATAAAAGTCGCCACGGTATCCATCTGATTCCGCATAGCGCACGAGATCCAGCCAGTGACGGCCCCAGCGCTCGCCATATCGCGGACTGGCCAAGAGCTTATCGAGCACTTTTTCATACGCTATGGGATCTTTACTGTTCACAAAATCGGCAACTTAGGAAGGAGTTGGAGGCATGCCGATTAAATCAAAATAGGCTCGGCGAAGAAGAGTTCGTTTAGCAGCCTCTTTTGCCGGAATAAAGTCATTCTCTTTGAGCTCTCTCAAAATAAATTTATCGATCGGATGATTAGACCAGGTATTGCCGGAAATAACCGGGACCTTTGGAATAGTCAGCGGCTTGTAAGCCCAGTACTGACGATCGTCATCAGTTATTATAACTTTTTGCGCCAGTAATAAATATGGAAAAAGCAACAACACTAAAAAATATTTTTTCATTAACACACCATCTTTGTTTCCCCCTTAAGTCTTAAAAATACTTTTTTGGACAGTGTGTTTACAATTTTTTTTCATTTTTCTTTTATGGGGAAACCAACTTGAAAAAGTCGAATATCATCCTTCAACACTTATACTTACCTGGGACCGCAGGCTGTCAGCCTGCAAAAAAGTAAGGGAAAAACATATTAAACAGGTAAACATACTTACCTGGGACCGCAGGCTGCCAGCCTGCAAAAAAGTAAGGGAAAGATAAATGGGACAAGAATTCGAAAATAACCTTTGGCGTAACCGCGGTTATTTACCTCACTATGATGCAACCTCAAAATACCAAATGATCACATACCGGTTAGCAGACTCTTTACCTCAAAAGGTATTGCATAAGTTAAAAGAAGATACAAGTGAAGATAATCTTGAACGTCGTAAATCCATAGAGGAATACCTCGATAGGGGTTATGGCTCTTGTATTTTATCTAATCCCGAAGTCGCTCAGTTGGTGATAGAAAACTGGTACTTCTTTCATTATAAACGTTATGATTTGGTTTCTTACGTTGTGATGCCCAATCACGTACATATTTTAATTAAAATATTTAAAAACCAGAAATTAAGCGAAATTATACATAGTTGGAAATCATATACAGCAAATCAAATTCGAGAAACCTTAGGTGCAGGCTGGCAGCCTGCGATCCCAGGGACGGTTTGGCAAAAGGAATATTGGGATCGTTTCATTCGCGATGAAAACCACCTAAATAAGGCAATTTCCTATATCCTTAATAACCCGGTAAAAGCAGGACTAGTTGCTAAGCCAGAAGATTGGCCTTGGTCGTCGGTTTCGACTTAATTTAGGAACACCCACAGTATTCTCTTTCTTCTTTTTTATAAAATGTTCAGTGAAGCCTTAATCCTCAACTTCGAAAACGAGTGTCGGCGGTAAGTTAATCGGGTGTTCTTTGCTGGCAAAACCGTGAACATAGCCATCTTTATGGTTTTCAGAGGAAGTTCGAATGACAATTAAGGTTACCAGGTCATTAGTATCTGACTTAATAAAGTCATGCAGTTCACTGCCACTTATATGAATTTTTCTCTCCCGAACGCTGCGATTAAAGGAAAACTCACCGACTTTGGTCATTTTACTGAAATCCAGTTCATCTGCTTTATCGACATTTGCCGGAGCATTCTCCCAACTCAAAGAGCTCTCAGTCCAGTTATCGAGGCTTTCTTCAGTTAATCCATAAACCTCAAAAGTCGCCTCTTCCGGCAAGTGATAAGTCTTACCGTAACCCGTGGGCACAAAATAAAGTGTTAATTTGACATTTTTTACAAAGTCTGTTCTGAGACTGGCAATATCAAATTTTATATAAGACTTTCGCCTCAATTCGTCCAAAGGGTTTTTAACCGTTAAAAAGTGAGGATGCTTATTCTTAGTCTTACTAAAGTCAATGGCCTGATCCATGCCTCGGCCAACTGCAGTCGAAATTCGCAGTTTATTATCAGCTGTCAATATAGCCTTCCTGGTGAGCTGCCGCTCTTCACGGGTCTCAATACTGCGCAGTTTATCGTCACTGACTAAGGCTGAGTTTCCTGTAAAGAAACGCTTACTAACGCTTTCGGCATTTGCTTTGACTTCAACTTCTCCATCGAGAACTTCTATAAGAGACTTTGCCGATTTCTTGTTATAACTAACGACAAACTTGGTGCCGTGATCTATCGCCTTGGCTGTCGGTGTATCTATAGTAAAGCCCTGAGCACCTTCCGGAACATCAGCCAAAACGGTACCGTGCTTGACCAGGCAATTCATCGAGTCGATCAACTCTATTTCAACTGGGGCTTCGATGACCATTTCAACACCCGACTTAAACTTCACTGTAGCCAAGCCCTGGACAAGATTAAAGTTACCTGAGGTTAACTTTGAACCTGCCGAGGTCGGCAAGGAACTATTGGTCCAAATACATTCCTCTGTTTTCACTAAAGTTGCAATATACTCAAGCTTTGGAGTGACTTCCTTTGGGAAAATAAACGTCACAACTAACAGTGCGGCGACAGCAAAAAGAGCTACTTTATAAAAGATAATTGAAGAGTCTATTTTCTTTTCCTCTTGAGTCTCAATGCCCTTTTCAAAAAGCAGGGCATCGAAGGTCGTCATATCGACGTAAAGACTGCGAGCACCTTCATCATTAAGGATTATATCTTCCAAGGCCTTGGCTTCTTGGTCACTGAGTTGATCGTCTTTTTGCTTTTCGATCCACAGGTATAATTGTTCTTCTTCTTTCTCGGTCATACACCGGCTCCTGATTTTTGCAGGCACTTTCTTAAATTCAAACGAATTCTACTCAGTGTTTTATAACATGCCGCGACTGTACGGCCAATCGTATCGGCCATTCCTTCAATCGGCTCGCCTTCGTAATAACGCAGCATAATCATCGTTTTGTGCTCTGGCTGTAAGTTCCCAATACACTTTTGCAGCTGTTTAAACTGCTTTTCTCTTCTCTCCTCACCCGACTCATACTCTTCACCGAGAACTTCAAAAAAGGCATCACTTAAAACATAACGTTCTGAATCTTTCTTCTTAACTTTACGGTAACTCAAGATACGATAAAAAATAACCTTACGAGCCCAGGCATTGAAATTACTGTCTTCTTCAAACTTTGGAAATTCGCGCCACATAACCAGCTTACTTTCCTGAAGAATATCCTCGGCATCGGCAATTCGGGGCACCAAAGCCATGACATAGCGCGTAAGCTTTCTTTCATACTCAGCTAAAAGCCGAATAAAAAGTTCATTGCGTTCATTATTCATATCTGATTTAAAGTCTTCCATATCCCCTCAAGTCCAATATTTAGCGTATTGGACAGTCATTTTTTCAGAAAAAGTGAAATTTATTCAATCAGTCTACTAAAATAAGTAAATTGATGCACTGAAATTATTCCTATTATAGCAAAGACAAAATATTCTCTATTACATTAATCTTCTACATAAAGGACATAACGCATGGAGAATTTTGCCGTGAACTCCCAGGTCTTCTGAAGGTCAAGGGGATTTGTCAAAACAAAATCAATTAGCAGGCTTTAGTGTGACTCACAGATGATAAAAGCCTCTGATTTACTCTTCAGCATGCACTGTCTGAGACAAAGGCAACGGTAAGGCCCAATCCTTATGCTCTGTAATACTGACAAAGAAACTGGCGCCAGATTTTACCACTAGGGAATTATCACCTTTCTTCAGGGTAATTGGCATTCTAAAAAGCCCTATATGACGACCATTTGAGTAAATCCCCTCATTATGAACAACCTTTTCGCCATTGAGATAAACCTCTTTGGCATCACCACCGATATTCAGGTAAACCTGTTTCTCTGCTTCGGAATGAACAGTTGACTTAGCGACAGTCTTTTGCCAATGGGCATTCAGTCCAATCGCAACACCAAGGCTGCGCGCCTGGTACTGGTATCCCTGATGTGGAAGTAAAGCTCTTTTATCAATTTCTCCAAATGGCGATAAAGGAAGTGTAAGCTGGCGCCATTTTCTTTGACCGAGTTTGGTCAAATCCGGTTCAGGGGCACACTTGCTGGTATATTTAAAATATTGCCAATCTTTGATCAAACCAGGAGCTTCTCTCAAACGCAATTTTTCAGGAACCTCTAAATCAGGATAACCAAATACCTGCAGCACTGCTTTAGCCATAACCTTACTTCCTTCGTAGCTCAGAAAAGTTTCACTGGCACTCACAAGCTTGGCGTGTTCACCTCTTTTATAAAGTTCATCATAGAGCAGGTTTGCTTCAGCTACGCGGTAACCGCGTTCTTCCGCCAAGGCTCTTTGAATTTCATTATAACTGTCAAGAGTCTCCATACATTCTTTCTGACTTGTCACTTGATAAAAAGGCAAAAGGATAATCGGTTGTATATTATTCTCTTCGAGCTTGTCGCACATTCTCCGCATATCATCGGCATATTCATCTAAGGGAATTCGGTATTTTAGTTTTTCTCCATGTTGAGCTGCTATTTCTGCTCCAAAAGCCAAAACTGCATGAGTCGGATTCTTATCGACAATCAGATTCTTGAACTCTTCTTCTTGAAACTTTAAACGGCAGGTCATACCGGCATTTATCAGCGCTGGTACTTTTACTGGGTTCCAATCATAAATCGCCTGATTAGCCATATGTATATAAGTCTCAAGGTCTGTATTGCGGTCGCCAATGAAAATGACTTTGGAGTTTGCCGGCAGTGGTGAGTACTTTTTAAAATCTCTCGGAATAAGTAGTCCATCGCCGCTTGCTTCAAGAATATTAAATTGAACAATATCCCCATAAACCGCATCGATAGTCCCTTCTTCATTCTTATTCAACGGGATGATATTTCCACCATTATTTGGCCGGGCAATGACCGTACCATCGATGACTTTTATTTTAGAAGCATTATCCTCAATAGACACTTCAAACTTTGTGCCTATGTCGACAAAGTCTGATGCTTTCGTTTCCAAGCGGAAGCCCATGGCTGAGTCAGGTGCTTCAATAGTGACACTGCCCTCTAAGAGTCTAGCTCTCATGGAAGAAATCAATTCAAGCTTCACTCGGCCCGACATTTCCAGTATGGCACCACTGTCGAGAACAAGTGTCGCTTTGCCAGACTCCATATCGATCAAACCCAGATCAACTCGGCCTTGTTTTGTATTTATATTAAAAATGGTATCATTCGAAGCTGAGAATTGACCGATAGATTCATCCGACGCACTCAAATTATAAAAGGCTGTAAAAGAAATAGTTAGTATCGCAGCAATGGCCACCAAATTCCATAAAGGAAACTTGACCGGCTTTTTTTCTTGCTGCCCATCTTGAACCTTCGGAGCCTGTAGGTCTTCAATT
>JAKVBD010000203.1 GCA_022446985.1 Lentisphaerales bacterium | reverse complement strand
ACACTGGTAAGAATCAAAGGTATAGAAGAATATATTCAGTTTGGCGGCAGATGGTCTTAACGCTCAATATACATTTGTTAATAGTCGTAAACCTACTTTTATCATTATACAATAAATTTTTAAAATTTATACAATAACTGCGATTTTCGAAGATTTGAGCACAAAGGTAAGGAGTTGGTCGGAACGACAGGATTCGAACCTGCGACACCATGTCCCCCAGACATGTGCGCTACCAGACTGCGCTACGTTCCGCCAAGTGATCTATAATTAATGCATTTTGAGCTGCTTACAAGATGCATTATGAGATAATTTAAGGCTTCAGTTCAATGATTAGATTTTCACTGAAGTCTGGATTGAGAGCAATGCCATCGTAACCTCTTGGGTTAGAGATAATTCTTGTATCACCAATGGTGTAGTCTGAGTTGTAGTGCATGTGACCATGGATCCAGATTTTGAACTGGTTCTCATTGATAAAGTTCTCAAGATTCGAAGCGAAACTCGGGGCCAGCCTGCTGTTTTTATGCTGCGGTTCACTGGATTTGTTCGAAGGGGCATTATGAGTCACAACGACGGTCGGCAGGGACTCATCAATTAATGCTTCTGTTAACCAACAAATAGATTTTTCATGGGCTTCTAGAAAGTCATTTGCTGATAATCGCAAACATTTTTGTCATTTGATGGGCGAATTTGACCATAGTCATTCATCAAGGCTTCGGCATGCTTCATACTCTCTTGTTGGGTTTCAAGAAGATTAAAGTCACTGCAGAGAGTACACCCCAGAAGGCGAACGCCATATATTATCGCTGAATTGTTTTCCAGGAAATGAACATTTGTCCCTGCAGCTTCTTCTCGAATGCGATCTTGAAGATCTGAATAGGCATGATGGCAGTACTCGTGATTTCCTAAGACATAAATCACCGGTTTATGAATTTGAAAACGAGCCCAATCTAGTGCTCTTGAACCAACATTTATATCGCCTGCAAGGATAATGACATCGGCATCTGTTTTTGACAGATCATAAACCCCAAACTCAAGATTTAGGTCTGACATGATGTGTAATTTCACAAAAAAATCCCGCTCAATTAGCCTATTGAAGTAATTTAGCGGGATTTACGTAAAGGACAGTAGCCTTTAAAATCTGTTTAGAGACTTACCTGCACAGCTTCAGAAGCTTTAATCGCTGTTTCTTTAGCTGCTTCAATAGACTCTGCACGTGATACAACAACTCCCATACGGCGCTGACCTTTCACTTCAGGCTTACCAAAAAGACGCAGTTGAGTATCTGGATACTGCAGAACAGCATTTAAATTTGAGAATTCTGCTTTATCGGAATCTCCTTCAACAAGAATTACTGAAGAAGCTGAAGGTCCATGGTGATGAATATTTGGAATCGGTAATCCAAGGATAGCTCTGGCATGTAGAGCAAATTCTGAAAGGTCCTGTGAAATAAGCGTTACCAAACCAGTGTCATGTGGTCTTGGAGAAACTTCACTGAAGATAACTTCATCGCCTTTAACAAATAGCTCGACGCCAAAGACACCACGACCACCTAAAGCATCGGTAATAGCCTGTCCCATCTGCTGAGCTGAAGCCAAAGCTGCATCTGTCATAGCTTGTGGCTGCCAGGACTCACGGTAGTCGCCACTAACCTGACGGTGACCAATTGGTTCACAGAAACTGGTACCGCCTTCATGGCGAACTGTTAAAAGCGTAATTTCGTAATCGAAGTCTACAAAACCTTCAACGATCACTTTACCTTTACCGGCACGTCCACCGTCCTGTGCATAATCCCAGGCCTGCTTAACTTCGTCTTCAGTTTTTACAGTTGACTGACCTTTACCAGAAGAACTCATGATTGGCTTAATCACAAATGGTAAACCGATCTCTTTTACTGCCTGCTCGTACTCTTCATAAGTTTCAGCGAAGCGGTAAGGAGAAGTCGTTAGACCTAACTCTTCTGCAGCAAGTCGACGAATACCTTCACGATTCATAGTAAGCTGCGTTGCTTTAGCCGTTGGAATGACGGTAAAACCTTCTGACTCAAGTTCTGCCAATGTATCTGTAGCAATTGCTTCGATTTCAGGAACGATCAGATCAGGTTTTTCTGTTTCGATAATTTTGCGTAGAGCATCGCCATCCAGCATAGAGATAGTGTAAGAGCGATGTGCGACTTGCATAGCCGGAGCATTTTCATAGCGATCTACAGCAATGACTTCAACGCCATATCTTTGGAGCTCAATTACAACTTCTTTACCTAGCTCACCAGAGCCACACATTAAGACTTTTTTAGCAGTAGATGAGAATGGAGTACCGATACTAGCCATGGGTCATTTTATTCCTGTGAATCGATTTAAAATTGTGCTTTGAATTGATTATAGATAGTACTTTAAAAATTGAAAGCAGCCTATGAAAAAAGCTTTAAAGTGATGAGCAGACAATGAGGGGAATGTTATGAATATTGACGAAAATATTCCATTTCTGAAATGAGTTTTGAATTATCTGAAACTTTGTTCACAAAAGTCATACCATCGAGGTGATCATTTTCATGTAAAAAGATTCGAGCCATGAATCCTTCAAAATGCTCTTCATGCCAATCCCCTGCTTCATCTTGATACTTAACTGATACTTCAGTTGAGCGACTGACAAGACTTCGTAGCCCAGGAACTGAAAGACAGCCTTCCCAGCCCTCTTCCTGATCAATATTCTCTTGAAACTGAGGATTGATTAAGACCATTAGATCTGAGTGAGGAGCATGCGGATAACGCTTATTTGGCTTGGAATGAATAAGAAGAATACGCCGGTCTATACCGAGTTGGGGACCGGCGATACCCATGCCGCCATGTTTTTTCATAGCGGACTTTAGGGTATTTATGTCTGACAAAAGTTCATCGCTACTAAAATCTGTGACTTCAGCAGCTACTTTGTGTAAGTCAGGATGACCTAAAGTCAGAATTTGCATTTAGGTCGTAAGTTGACCTTGTAGTGTCAAGCTTGGAAGAATTGGCGAAAGGTTGAACTGGGTTCTGATTTCGTTTCTCAAGTTATTCTGACGAATATACATGTTGCGAATATTATTAATCAACTTAAGGCCGCGGTCTTCCTGACCTGAAAGGTAACAGGCTTCTGCAAATGCTACAGCAAGATGTGCCACTGATGGGAATAAGTGATCCAATCCTTGAGTCACAACTGCGCGAATTCTATCGAGAATAGCTGTTCTGGCAGTTGCCATGAAAACATCTTTCTTATCATCAGCAATCGGATGAGCTACAATAGCTTCCTGAAGGTAATCCAGATAAGTATGAAGCTCCTGAGATTTTGAGCCACTGATTAAGTGAGCCTGCCAGCGAATGAAGATAGACTTCATTTCCTCTGAGACAAATTTTAGAGAACTGTTCTCCGGGATATCTTTGATATCGCCACCACCAATAAGTAAGAATGGCAGAACTATTTCACCTGGATGACTTTCAGGTCTCCAACCAAGTGGATCGGCAGTAATAAGTGCTTTCGTTGGCAGGTCATATTCACCAATAAGTAGCTCCAGCATGCAGATCAAACGTACGTATTTTTGATTCGCTTCTTTTCTCAGGAACTTAACTTCCTCTTCCAGATCGTCATTACTCAAAATTCCTTCACTGGTGTTAAACCAGTTAACAAGTCTTTCCTGAGTCGGCTCATAACGCCAGGCTTCTTTACGAGCGTCAATGGCTTTCTTTTTGTTACCGTCTTTATCTTCAAGTTCTGCCAACCAATCTGCAAGAACGGCTTTTTGGTGAGTAACAAGAATTTCACTGATACCTTTACGAGCAGCATCTTCAGCTTCTTTAAGCTTGTTGGCTTTGACGTAGTAAGCTACAAGATCGTAGTAGATTTCCGGATGGTTTTCGCCTTGTTCATCAGCAAGGGTTTCAAGACCTTTAAAACCGTCTTTAAGGTATACAGCCTCGCGAAGTAACCAGTTGCGAAGTCTAATTTCGAAATCGTCTTCTCCTTTATCGTTCTTAAGAAGCTCAATCCAAGAAGAAAGGAATTTATCGAAATCTTCGAGGTCTGTCGGGCAGGCTTCTTTCATATCCATTAGACCAATACGAGAATGACCAATTGGGAAATTCTTTTTAACAGCTTCTAGAAGTTTAGCTGGACGATCTTTTAAAGCAGTTCCTTCGTAGACTGAACGGAAGTAGCGAGCTTTCGCCTGAGATACATCGGTAATAACCATGTCCTGGGCTGAGTAAAGCTGGTGCTCGACGGCAATTTCTTCTGCAACATGCAGTGCATCGAAAAGGACTTCATAAACTTTGCCGGCCAGTTCTCTGTCTTCGAAAAGGAAAGCTTCATCAGCACGGTCGAAAAGGATATCCATGTCATCGACCCAATCCGGTACGTCATCAGGATTATTGATATCGAGGTCGTGACTATATGCACCTTTTAAGATATTTTTATAGTAAGCAGTCGCTTCATTTAGAAGTTCGTTGTCAGTTTCGTAGTCTTCTTGAGTTTTATCATCGAAACTTTCGTCATCAAGTGCGATGATCTGCAGGAATTCAAAACGCTTGGCTGGAGCCAGGTCTCTTGCATAGGCAATGACATTCTTTTTAAGACGGTCATGGGAAATGTTATTGATAATGTTTTCAATCTCACCCAGGAAAGGTGCCAGATCTATCGATTTATTATTCATGGTTGACCCCGATAATTTGCTAACCTCTATATAATTTCTACTCATTACAATAATCCTTTAAGCTGAAATGTCTGCTTAGAGTCCAAATGATTTTTACGGCTTTAAATAGACGCTAAAATAATGCCATATGAGTTTGACATAAGTTAAAATCATTGCATTTTATGCGCTCACGATTTTGTTTACTAAAAAAAAGGTTTACATCAATGAGACTTAGAGGACGTAAAAATAAGAACATCGCTCGCCCTAAAAAGCGTGGTGCTGCGAAACGCAGAAGAGTTCTTGAACACAAACGCCGTCTTGTTGCTCTCGGTGTTTCTGAAGAAAAAGTTACTCAGTTAACTCCAAGACAAATGCTTGACTTGCTAAAATGCCCTAAAAAGACTGCTGCTGAGTACGCTAGCTAATCAGCCAGCCTTTTAAGATATTTTCATAAAGCCGCTCACCGTAAGGTGTGCGGCTTTTTTGCGTCTTGGGATAGTGGATACTGGATACTGGATAGTAAGGGAAAGCACGCTGCGCTAAAAGAAAGAAAGGCGGCTCTCAAGGTCCTAAAGGGTTGAGGAATGACATCACCATGCTAAAAACTCTGAAACTGCCAGGGAAAGGGCGCTGTGCCTCCAGGACAAGTGGGGAACTTGACACAGCAGACTACAGTGAGCTTAGTAGACTAATGAGAAACCTGAAAGCGAAGCGAACTGGACACAAAAAAGGCCGCGTCCGAAACCGAACGCGGCCAATAAGCTTATATCAACTTATTATTTGATGAAAAGCATTTCCTGGTAAGAAGGAAGTGCCCATTCACCGTCGTCAACAACCAGTTCCAGTGCGTCAACTGTCTCACGAAGAGAGTTAAGACCAGGGAGTAGTGTGTTGCAAGCGTAAGTTGAATCACCTTCTTCAGCAACCTTAGCGTTAAGATCGTCGATCTTAGTCTGTAGGTCAGAGACAAGACCAGAAACTTTTTCAAGTGCAGAAGTAGAACCTGAAACACCAGCTGCTTTTAGAGCTGCAGCACTTTGTGCCAATTCAGTCTGGTAACGAACAGCTGCAGGAAGAACCTGAGTGCTAGCTATTCTAAGACCAGCGTTAACTTCAACAAGAATCTTTTCTACATACTGTTCGTTGTAGATCTCAAAACGAGACTCAAGCTCGTCTTTACTTAGTACAGAGTACTTTTCGAACATACTGACTGTCTGCTCAGAGATAAGCTCAGGTAGAGCCTCTGGAGTTGTTCTAAGATTCTTAAGACCACGACCAGAAACAGCTTTTTCGTGCCACTCAGAAGAGTAACCGTCGCCGTTGAATACTGCAGCGCCATGCTCAGTATAGATTTCTTTAAGAACTTCAGTAACTGCAGCATTAAAGTCTGTACCAGCAGCAACTTTGGATTCAATTGTAGTCGCGATGAAATCAATAGAGTCAGCAAGACATGTATTAAGAACAACAAGCGGACCAGAGATAGAGAACGTTGAACCTACAGCACGGAACTCGAAACGGTTACCAGTAAAAGCGAAAGGAGATGTACGGTTACGGTC
>JAKVBD010000202.1 GCA_022446985.1 Lentisphaerales bacterium | reverse complement strand
GATTATGTCTAAAGCAGGATTAGGGCTTTTTTTATTTTAAGCTGAAGTCAGCTTGAGCACTTGAAGATATTTGAGAGTGGACGGCGTGGACAGGGAAGACAACTGAAGACTTAGTACTTTGAGAAAGCTATGTCTTCTAATTCTTCAGCGAGCTACCATACTTAGTCTACTTTTGTCAACTGAGTCCACTGTGAGTTGGCCGACTCTTCAGAAACAGTCTTTAAAATTAAGTTAAATCTTCCTTATAATCTTTTTTGCTGTTAAAGAATCTTTTCCTTACTTGTTTATAACTGCGTAATAACTGATTAGGATTTGTTATAAGCACTAAACGTGTAATTAAGGAAAGAATTTATGAAGTATGTATGTAGTCTTTGGCTTTTAATTTTGACTTGTATGATCCAAGCAAATGAAAAGCCCAATATCATTTTTATCCTGGCTGATGATTTAGGTTATGGTGATATAAAGTCAACTAACGCTAATTCTAAGAATGCTGCACCCGCTATCGATAAGATCGCGACTGAGGGAATGTACTTTACAGACATGCATGCACCCGCTTCCTGGTGTGTACCTTCACGTTATGGGTTAATGACTTCGACTTACCCGCATAAAAATAAACGTGATTGGCGTAAAGAGCCGGTTATTGCTAAAGATGAATTAACCTTACCGGGCATGCTTAGAGACAATGGTTATGAAACCTGTATGATTGGTAAATGGCACCTTGGTTTCGAAACTGGAATGAACTTTCAGTTAGATAAATTTCCAGGAGGCCCTTTCGATAGAGGTTTCGATTCTTATTATGGCTTACCTCAGTCACTTGATATTCAGCCTTACCTGTATATTGAAGATGATAAACCAGTAATGAAACCGACTGGAACAGTGGGTGATCGTGGGCCATCTGACCCAAAGATTTGGACAAAGATTCAAGGTGAATTCTGGAGAAAAGGAGAGTGTGCTCCTAATTTTAAGCATGAAGAAGTTCTTGATGTCTTAGCAGATCGCTCAGCAGAAAAAATTAAAAGTCATGCAAAAAGCAGTGATAAACCACTTTTCCTTTATGTTCCTCTAACAGCACCACATACTCCATGGTTACCTGGCGAAAAATTTATGGAGACCGCTCCAAATGGCCTTTATGGTGCATTTGTAGCACATGTTGATGATTGTGTAAGGCGTATTGATGAAGCGATTAGTGAAGCTGGAGTAAAAGATAATACTATCATTATTATAACTAGTGACAATGGTCCAGTCTGGTATGATAAGGATGAAGAAAGAACAGGGCATGTGTCTACTGGTGTTATGCGCGGTATGAAAGGTGATGCCTGGGAAGGTGGACATAGAGTTCCTTTCATAGTTCGTTGGCCTAAAGGAATTAAGGCAGGATCTAAGACGGATGTTATGTCAAGCTTCCTTGATATGATTCCAACATTTGCAGAGATTGTTGGAGCAAAACATATACCTGCTAAGTTTAAAGATGGTTACTCCCTAGGGAATACATTTGATAGTTCAAAGAGAACAGAGATGCTACACCTTGTAACAAAAGATTATTTAGCAATTAGACACAAAAACTGGAAATACATTCCATTTATTGGTAGTGGAGGTTTCAGTACTCCTAAATTTGTTAAGCCAAAAAAAGGCGAAGCCAAAGGGCAGTTATATAATTTAGAAAAAGATCCAGGTGAAACTAAGAACTTATATTTTGAGTATCCTGAATTAGTCAAAGAGTTGGAAGCTAAGCTTAACTCTGTGGCTAAGTAAACCTTAGTCTAAAGAATTTACAAATTCTTCAAATGCCTCCAGAATTCGTTCTGGGGGTATTTTGCTTAATGCATCAGATTGTTTATCGATTTGATTATTTGCCTGAGGCCTTTGAGTTGTTCTCGTGAATTCTATGACATGAGGAGCATTATCAGGGTGGTGCCAAACAGGCCCTTGAATCATAAGTGCAGGTACATTTAATGCTCTGCACAAATGGATGACCATAGTGTCTACACTAAGAACTGCTTTACTTTGTTTGATGTGCCAAGCCAGGTCTCCAATACTATTACATGGTGGGGCATCAAAATTCCAAACATTATACTTTCCCTGGAGCAGTGCCAAAAGCTCTGGGCCTTGATTATAATATCTAGCAGGCCACATAGCTTTGGTGTGGAGGCCTACGGAGTTTTTAGGCAAAGTAAAATTTTGAGTTGGTTGTGGGTTTATTAGAATTTCATCTTGGCTGATGGAAGCAAGACCTATAATTTTGAAAAGGTAATCGCGGCTTTTATTTACTTCCATAGTATTCAGCCAATGTTGAGATGTAGAGTAGAAACTATTTGTATCGATACACTCAGCTCCCCAATAAGGAATGTTTGCGGCTTGTAAAGCTTTGGCTGCAGCTACATCAAAAAAGCTTCCACCCAAACCAAGAGCAAGGTCTGGTTTGGGAAGCTGGGAGAGAAGTGTATTCATCGTATTGTCAGAAGTTACAAAATCATCTGTCACAGCAACAATATTGATTCCTATAGGTTGTTGACCGATTGTCGTCGCTAGAACACTACGGGTATGTAGGAAAACTGTTGCATCGGCCCTATGGAAGGCATGTGCTAAAGGCACAGCAAAGCGTATGACATCACCTAAACCATGATAGCAAAATATATGTATGCACTGTTGCTTATAATTATTTAGTGGCCAGGCTGACTGAACTGACATAGTTGATTTGATTCCTATTTTTAAAATTCAGGTCTCAAAAACTATGCCATGAGAATCACTAGTGATATTAATTGTCGTAACAGTCGAAAATATGATATTCGTCGAAGGTGATTTTTTGACCGGCTTTCATGTTTTCAAAAGTATTTCCATCTTCATTAAAGCTATCGATTTCACCTATAAGGTGTTCGTTAGCTTTACCCAAAATCTTCACATGAATAACCGAGTCATGATAGTGTAGGTCAACTACTTCACCCACATGGTAGACATGGTAGCCTATTTGATTGCTGACAACTTGCTTTTGCCCATGTGACATAACTCCCTTAGTCATTGGGCGAATGTCGAATTTTTCCCTTAGTACTGACATCTGGAACCTCCTTTTGAATATGTTGATAGTATAAAGTAAATCCAAGTAGTGGGCAGATGCAATTTTTCAGGACATAAAAAAATCTGAATGATTTAAAATCATTCAGATTCAGAGTAAAAAAACATGTTGATTTTTAAGCTTTAAAAACTTCGATCGATCCAGGATTACGAAGCATTTTATTCACTTCATCCAGGTGCATTTCTTCGCTTACAATCATGTCTCTGGCGTATTCTTCAAGTGTCACATGTACGCCATTTTCGGTAAGTGCCAGAAGCTTATAATAAGCGTCTAAAGCCTTTTGTTCGTGGTTTAGGCTTTCTCTTAAGATATCACCGATATCGTGTTTATGAGTTTCAAGCAGTGTACCAATCTTTAGAGAAGGGTGTCCTCCTAGCATAGTGACCATCTCGCCAGCACGGTGGGCGTGGTCAAGACCTTCAGTTGCATTTGATTTCATCCAACTAACAATTGGAATACGATTGTAGCCAAAAACCATAAGAGAATAGTGGGTGTAAATAACAACACCCGCTAGCTCAACTTCCATGATTTCGTTGAGGACATTGATGACTTTTTTCTTTGTTGCCGCTTTCATCTTCCAGATCCTATAGGTCTATTTTTTCTTGGTTTTTAGAAACTGATATCGATAGTTTCTCTAGTTTAATATCTGTTGTTTGTTTTGGCTTTTCAAGCTCTAAAAAGAGAGCTTTTTTTCTCAAGACGTTGTCAAATGAGGGTATTTTTGAGACGTTATTTAAGTTAAAAAATAAGGAATATGTTTTGAGACCTTATATAAATTTTTCACTCAATTTTTTACTATTGTTTATATACGTGCTGAGGATTTGAAACTAGTCATTGGGACACATGTAAAGAATGATGTTAAGGGAGTTTATTTTTATAATTTTGATTGTGAGAAAGGGACGTTTGGTAAGAATTTAAAAGAGCTTGATATTTATGGTAGTAGTATCATAGGCGGTAAGGCTATAAATGGTTTTGTATATACTTGTGGTGCCGGTACTGAAGAAAATCAATTAAGTAGTATAAGTCTACAGGATTTTAAAGTATATCAGGTATCCAGTAAGTGGGCCAAACCATGTAATGTATCCATCTGTCCAGATGAAAAATACCTCTATACAGCTAATATAGGTGGAGGAACAATCAGTAGCTTTTCGTTTGATAAATTAACAGGTAAAATAAGCTTCATTTCGTCACTAAGCATTCCTGCAAAAGGCAAATCCTTTAAGCCACATGCAGTAGTGCCATCTCCAGATGGTCGCTTCTTATTTGTTCCTGATATTGCAGGGACAAGAATAAATAAAATCTCAATTAGTGATGAAGGCAAATTGAGATACGATAAAGATATAAATTCAAAAAAAATTAAGGGACCTCGACATTTTTGTTTCGATTCAAAAGGTAAAACAGCTTATCTAGTGAATCAGACTGGCGAAGCTGTCACAATTTTTCGTTATTATAAGAAAACTGGTGGTTTAGAAGAAATAGGGCATGAACAATCTTTACCTGATGATCAACTGGACATAAACAATCATATTTCAGAGATAAAGATTCACCCTTCTGGTAAGTTTGTTTATGTGGCTAACAGAGGTCATGACAGTTTGACATTGTATCACCGTGATCAACAGACAGGTCTTTTAAGTTTCAAAAACTGTACACCAAGCCAGGGAAATTCCCCTTGGAGTTTTGACATAACACCCAATGGCAAGTTACTACTGTGTAGTAATAACAAGACTGGCAATATCGCTGTTTTTACTATTGATCAGGAATCTGGTAAATTGCAGTTTAATGGTGAAAGCCTTAAGCTCGAAAGGCCTATAAGCTCAATTAAGCTGTTCTGAATTTCAATCAATGAAATTGATGCGTCAAGCTCATACTTTAGTGCTAGAATATACTTTCTGTAAGTTTGTAAAGAAGTGCGAGTCTGGAAATGAATAAGTCTTTTACTTTAATTGAAATGCAGATAGTTATAGCAATCATTGGCATTCTAGAATGCTTCGCCAGCGGGCATTCTTTGAAATCTTCAAATATCAGTTTACAAAAAAGAGCATTGCTCCAATCTTTTGTGACTAAACTAAAAAACAGAAAACAATGCGCCTTAAAACCATACTTAATGAATGTACAGATTTCCAATCCTTTGTTATTGGAGATTCCTACTTTAACCCTTCTTGAGGTACAACTTCGCCCACGTAAAAACAGTAGACCGATCTGTAGCATTTGTGGTGTTCGTAGTTCCTGTTACGATCATCTGCCTGAACGACAGTTTCAATTCATCCCATTCTGGGGCTTTCAAGTCTTTATTCAATATTCAATTCGCCGTGTAAACTGTCAGACCTGCGGCATTAAGGTGGAACAAGTTTCCTGGGCAGATGGCAAACACACTTTGACTCATGAATATGCAAAATATCTTTCAGATTGAGCAAAGGATTTATCCTGGACTGCAGTAGCCAAACGATTCCGCACATCCCGGCAAACAGTTTATCGATCCATATCTATGATTATTGCCTATGGTTTAGCCAACAGAAGTATAGAAGGTATTGAAGCACTGGGCGTTGATAAAGTTCAGTACCAAAATGGCCATACCTATATGACTCTTGTTTATCAAATCGACAAGGGCGCTCGACGACTACTCTGGGTTGGAAAGCATAGGACCAAATCAGCCTTGAGGAAATTTTATGCTGATATGTGGCATATTGATCGAAAGTTCAGGAAAAATATCAAAGTTATCTGTAGCGACATGTGGAAAGCTTATCTTCATGTCATTAAAAAAACACTACAGGCAATAAATGTCCTGGACAAATTTCATATTGTGCAAAAGTTCAGCAAGGCTCTTGATGAAATCCGCGCTCAAGAAGTCAAAATATTAAAAGCTGAAGGAAAAGAACCTGTTCTGAAACATGCAAGATGGTGCATACTCAAGCGAACTTTTAATCTCACAAAATCACAAAGAGGATAACTCAAAGAACTCATTGAAATGAACCTCAATACAGTGAAAGCTTACTTACTTAAAGAACAGTTTCACAAGTTCTGGGAATACAAGAGTCCAACATGGGCTGGTAAGTTTCTGGATCAGTGGTGTGAATCAGCTCATGAATCTAAACTCGAACCTATGATAAAAGTTGCTAAAATGCTGCAAAAACATCGAGAACTTATACTCAACTATTTTAGAGCAAAAAAACAGTTTAATAGCGGCATTGTAGAAGGAATGAATAGAAAAATTAATTAAATTCGGTAAACCTCCGGCTCTGCCGGAAGGACCCTTATAGTTTTACTTTTTCGGCAGTAGGCCTTTTCCT
>JAKVBD010000201.1 GCA_022446985.1 Lentisphaerales bacterium | reverse complement strand
ATAACCCCTCGACGGTCGGCACTGCCGCCTATCGCAATGGGAATATCGCGCAAGGCTGGGTTGTCGCGCATTTCAACTGCGGCGTAAAAACAATCCATGTCGACGTGGATAATTTTTCGCATTACCTGCCTTTGTTCTTTAGCTTTAAAGTAAAACTGTACAAAAATACAGTATATTATTAAAAACGTTGAATTACACTACCTCCTTGCAGACTCTAGATAGAATTAAAGGCTCATGCACATAATTTACGGCTATATGAAAACGCCTTCTGTGTCGGTTTGCCAGGCTAGATAAAGCCAAGTTCTACGTTTGTTCCTTACTCCAGAAGAACATGGCCTTGCTGGTAAACTCCATATCGTTGTCACAGATTACTTTTTTAGGCTTTCCCCTTAGCTTTATCAGTTGGCTGAAGAAACGATCGACCTGTCGTCCGCTAATTAAAACTAATACAAGTTGGCCAGCTATTCTGTAGAAAAATCACCAATCCAGCTCGATACTTTTGAAAAAAGCTAAAGAAAGGGATAATTATCCAAATTACAATTCATTAAAGGGATAATTATCCCAAAAAAAACAAATGTTTTTAGAACCCAAACTTGCATAATTTCATACATGAAGGATAATTATCCATATTAATACGCAAATTATGGGAAAATAATCCCTAGTGAGTTGAGTATGGCAAGTGTAGCTGGTCACAAAAAACTATTTCCTAAACAAAAGAAGATCCTCACCACTTTTGGTGAAGATCTATTTCTGGCTATGAAACGCCGAGAATTCACCAAGTCATTGGTAGCAGAACGTACAGGGTTAGATCCTAAGACCATCACTAAAGTATTCAACGGCGACCCTGGTGTTGCTATTGGCGCTTACTTAAAAGTGATGGCGGTATTCGGCATGGAAAGTAACTTTGCAGACATGGCCGGGCATGATGAATTGGGCAGTAAACTTCAAGACATGAAGTTATTGGAGAAAAAGCGATGAGTCGAGTAACGGCTGAAGTTTATGCTTCTTGGTTTCCAATAAAAGCGCCTATTTTAGCTGGCCACCTTTTATTTCAGGAAACATCACGAGGTGGCGTATTTAGCTTTGAATACGATAGTGATTTTTTAACGTCTCCGTTTCGCATGCAGCTCGACCCGTCATTAGCATTAACTTCGGGAGAGCATTATAACGATAGAAGTGATAAGAACTTCCGCGTATTTCTAGATTCTTGCCCAGACCGTTGGGGCGAATTATTGATGAAACGGCGTGCAGCTCTCGATTTTAAAAATGGCCACAGAGACACAGCTAGAATGACAGCCATGGACTATTTACTTGGCGTTCATGACTCATATCGAATGGGCGGTTTACGATTCAAAACAGAGTCAGAAGGCAATTTCTTAGATGATAATGCTGAGTATGCTGCACCGCCCATGGCGTCACTTAAACAACTAGAATATGCCTCAATGATGATCGAAAATGATGAAAACATTGATAGTGACGAGTATTACCGTTGGTTAAGCATGCTTATTGCGCCTGGCTCTTCATTAGGTGGCGCTCGCCCTAAAGCATGTGTGCACGATGACAATAATGATTTGTGGATAGCCAAGTTTCCCAATACTAACGACACTACAGATGTCGGCGCTTGGGAAATGGTCTGCCATAAGTTAGCCCTTGATGCTGGCATTGATATGTATCCATGTGATATTCAAAAGTTTAACTCTACTCACCATACGTTTATCACTAAACGATTTGACCGAGATAAAGGTCAGCGAATACATTTTTCATCAGCCATGACTCAGCTTCAGTACTATGACGATAGAGGCGAAACAGAAGATGCGAGTTACTTAGAGCTAGCCGAATTTTTAACAGTAAGTGGCTCGCAAACTCAAAAAGATTTAGCGCAGTTGTGGCGCCGTATCGTTTTTAATATTGCTGTATCTAATACTGATGACCATTTACGTAATCACAGTTTCTTGCTAACCAAAAAAGGATGGGCATTGTCACCTGCCTATGATTTAAACCCGTCTATTGATAAGACCGGCTTACACTTGAACATCGATGACATGTCAAATGAGCTAGATTATGGTTTGGCATTCAGCGTCGCTGATTATTTTAATTTAAAAGAACCTGAAGCTAAGAAAATCTATGACGAAGTGATGCTCTCAGTGAAAAACTGGGAAGCTGTTGCATCTGGCATCGGTATTAGCAGGCAAGAGCAGCTTGGAATGCAGGAAGCATTTAGGGTCTAGATAGCCACAATATTGGACTTCAAGCTCTAACACTGAATGACAAAAAACAGTCAAGCATTTTCTTCGTGCGCAGCTATCTAATATAAAGAAAGGTAGATAGTTGCGCGGGAAGCACTCTAAGTGAAACTAACTCTAGATTTACCAGAGACCAAAAATATCTTCGCCGATGTGCCGATAGGTGTCTCTAATATTTTCGATGCAGCCTTCTAGCAGCAAATCTACAGGAAGTCTGCTTCCACCGGATCATTCGAGTAAAACCGCCCTATGACTGGATCATAATATCGTGCCTGCATATACATTTATCGACACTACGCTTCATAGTAAATAGTCAATAAAGAATAATTGATTCAATACTTTAGTAGTGTAGCTTAGTTCTTGAAGTCAGTTGAATAAAGAATAAAATAATAAAGCCCCGCAAGGACGGAGCCTTATTTAGACAAAGAAAATTAAGATTGTTTTCTAAAAAAATTAAGGCTTAATTTACCGTTTTCTTTAAACATATTTTGGTCGGCGACTTCACCTGCTTTGATAGCCTCTTTCACGCCAAAATATGCAATCAAGAAACCAATTAAAGAGGATGCCGAAAAAGCAATAAGAAACGTATAGAAAATTCTTAGAAGATTAATTTCTCCGCCTCCCCTAAATAAGGTTAAAGCTATAATGCCGCCGCCAATAATGCTCATTGCATAAATAAATATGTATCGAAAAGCCTTCAAAAAAGCTTTATTGGCTGTTATTTCCATTATTTATCTTCTCTTAATTCAGTATTGATAACACTAGCAGCGGTGCCTTCTGCGGCTTTTTGTAAAGCCTCGCCTCCTCGATTCAGAGCTGCGTCTAAAGTTTTACTACCCGTATTGGGGGAAGGAGCTTTTAAACCAACGGCATTAGATAATGCACCAAGCTTTGTCTTACCAGCTCTAACAGTCATTTTACCTGCACCAGTAGTTGTGTCTGAAGCCGTATCTCCAGCCCTCTCAAGACTTCCTGCATGATCTCCTGTGAGTCCATCAGAGATTAGGGAAGCAGTTGCAGCAGAACTCGTTTCGATTGTTTGATTGCCAGCAGTCGCAAGAACTTTCTGACCTACGGTTAATCCTTTTGTCGCAATACTCAAGCCACTAGAAACACCTCCTGCTACTGTCATTGCGCCGACTTTAGTCCAGTTATTGACTTTTCCTTCAGTCAAAACTTGCGTACCTATTTCAACAGCAGCACCAACGATAGCTCCGATAGCAAAATTTAAAAACTCGCCATTTGGATCGGTATATTTATATGGATTATTGTTTACATACAAGTATCTGTTGAATGACATTACTGGATTTTTAGGCGTCCAACCAACAGGATCATTCGAATAAAAACGTCCAATCACTGGATCATAGTATCGTGCCTGCATATACATTTATCGACACTATGAGTCATAGTAGATAATCAGTAAATCTTCGTTGATACAATACCTTAGCAGTATAGCTAGGACAGTACAGTCTGCACGAATTGTGCTCACAAAAAAGCCCCGCGAATGCGAGGCTGTAGGTTCAGACAAGTGGCTGTTCTACTTATTTCACTAATGAAGCATGATTTTGCTTACAGTGTTCCTGAATCTCTAAAGAAGCTTTTGATTCACCATTATTAATGAAATAACACCTAACGACGTCTTTCTGGTTGTCATTTAAAGCTTTATATCTGCGGCTACCGACGTCGTATAAATAATGTCTATTTCCTAAAACCTTCCGACTCACGTCGCCTTTGGCCGTCTTGAAGAGAGCAAGAAAAATAATATCTTCTGGTACAGTCATCTCTTCCTTGTAAACAAAATTTTCAAACAGTATTTTCTGAATCTCTGCGTTCAAATCGGATACTTTTTTAAATGAGATTACGACATCAGGTTGCTCTATAAGACGTTGTTCAGTTTGATACACTCTATGCTGAGTCCAAAAACCATCGTAGTAGATAATAAGTTCTTCAGAGGTTACCTCTCCATTTGGAAACATAACTAAAGCTAAAGCTAGTAAAAAGTTCTTTATGTTAGCCACAGGTTTCTCCTCCATCTCCACTTGGTCTGCATGTAACCCCTGATACCTGTTGAACAGTCCCGTCATTATGATCGCGGCGAGTTCCCTCACCAGTTTGGCCGCTGACAGCATTTTCTTTAAGAATTGTCATTTGATCCTGAGCCTCATTTGCGACGCCGTCTTCATTCACGAGTACGTGTAAAATTTCATGCATAAGCCCCGTAGCAGGGGATTGTGAACCATTACTCGTCACAAGGCCCTCACTAGTATTCCATTCAATAGAGTCACCACTCACTGGATCTCCGACTGTGGATTCTGAACCACCGGATGTTCGTTCAACTCGAATAGTTCTATCCATCCTCTCTGCTCTAGAAAAATATGCCTTTGCAAGTGAAGACTTAGACGTAAGATAAGTCTTAGCTTGCTGATAGTCTTTTTGAAGATCTTTTGCAACTTTTACCTCTCTTCCATCTGGGTCGGTATATTTGTAAGGGTTATTGACCGCATAAGAATATCTGTTAAACCCTTTAATTCCCTCTTCATTGCTAAGGTGAGAAATAGCATCAACCGGATCATTAGAATAGAAACGCCCTATAACTGGATCATAGTATCGTGCCTGCATATACATTTATCGGCACTACGATTCATGGCAAATTGTCAATAAATCATAATTGATACAATACCTTAGCAGTATATCTAGGACAGTACACTCTGCCCGATTTTTGCTTATAAAACTAAGCCTCGCAAATGCGAGGCTTCAGTCTGACTTGGAAAATTTGCCTATTGATATTCGCTATAATTTTTCTCACGAACGCCAAATAGTCCTAACCATAGTAATAATAATGATATTGCCAGTTGCTTGAATAGGTAAGAGTAATATCCCCGGTGTTCACCTTTAACAAAAGTAAATTTACCGTCAATTGCAACACTCGTGGCTACTGTTTCATAAACGTTGTAAACAAATGGAATTGACGCTAACAGAAAAAATATCCGTAAGGGCCATATATATTTTTTATCAACTTTGTATTTAATCAATTTCATTTTAATTACCTACTATTTTTCGCTTTTAATAAGATCTTTGTACTCGTTCTCCAAAAATTGTCCGGCAGACTCTACCCCATTTCTTACGTTACCTTCTAGCTTAGTTGCTGCTCCTTTTGAAACGATTCCGATTGGCTTAGCTGAGAAATTAACCACAGCTTCAACAACTACTTCTTGTACAGGGTTGTCACCTTGTACAGCCGCCGCATAACCTAAAGCTGTTGATAGTAATACTGCTGGAGCGGCGACTTCTACTTGCCCAACTAAGGTTGCACCAACAGCAATAGTTGCCATATCGTTAGAAGCGGTCCTTAAATTCTCAGGAGATGTAGAAGAGGAGATTGCTCCCCCAACGGAATCGCCAGTTTGCTGAGCAAGTTCACCTACACCAGATATAGCGTTAACAGCCGAGTTCTTGATACTGGTCCATGAGGTTGACCATTTTTCGAAAGACTCCTGTGCAGCTTTACCGTCAGGATCGATAAATCGGTAAGGATTGTTATTTGCGTAGGCGTATCGGTTGAAACCGTGCACATTTCCTTGATTAAGAAAAGTTAAGGCATCCACCGGATCATTCGAATAAAAACGCCCAATGACTGGATCATAGTATCGTGCCTGCATATAAACTAAGCCAGTATTACTGTCTTTGATATGACCCGTATGACCTGGTCAATCATCTATATGGATTAGCTGTCCTGCAAAGTTGTATACCTTATAAAGTGCTTTAACTGCAACTGTAGCTTTTACTCGCTGAGTAAACTAATGTGGAATCACCTGACAGACATAAAAAAGCGCCGTTGATGTACTCAAACAGCGCTTTTAAATCTTGAGCAAATGAAAGACTAAGAATTACAAAATTTGATTTTGCTTCCACTCGTTTAGTTTTTTCTGGCGGGCTTCTTCTTTTTCCATACGTGACTTTTTACGGTCACACGGTTCTGGGCAGTCACAGGCCTTTTCAATACCTAGTGCACCTAAGCCACCACAGCTTCCAGAGATTGATTTTTTCTGAAAAAGGTAACCTACGGCCATAGCCAGTACCATTGTTAGAAAGAAACCAAAAGCAAGGATAAATGTAGACATTGCTACCCCCTAATTATGAACTGTGACCAGTTTATCAAATTCTGGCGACGCATACTC
>JAKVBD010000200.1 GCA_022446985.1 Lentisphaerales bacterium | reverse complement strand
TTTTAAAGAGGGACCTCATATGTAACTATTGTTAATGGTCTCAAATATTGATGTTTAAAAATGGGAAAAGTTTAATTTTCATAAGTTGTCCTAATTTTATTGTCGATGGACGAGTCATGCTATGTGCTCAATAACCATTACGACAAGGAAATAAACAATATAACATCATTTACAACATAGGTGAAATCACTTATAATTTTGCATAAATATGTAAAATAAGATAATCTAATTACACACAACTACAGACTCCAATACTTTTATAAAGATTCATGCGCAAATCAATAACTATTTGCGCAATTCACTATTCATAAGGATAACCTCAATAACTCAGTACATATAAACAAAGCGAGTATTTTTTATGTGTCGATTCATTATCTACTTCTTCATTTGCTTTTCTGCCTTTGCCGATAAGCCAAACATTCTTTATATTTTTACCGATGATCAATCCATAAGATCTGTCAGTAGTTACAAAGAAGCTCAGCCATGGGTTCAAACTCCGAATATCGATAAGCTTGCAGCATCTGGAGTTCGCTTTGAAGCATGCTACACAGCAGCCTGGTGCCAACCATCGCGAGCCTCCATGTTAACAGGTAAGCTTCAGCACAACATCGAAAGTGTTCGTCAGCTCAAGCCTTACCCAAATACTTTTTACGATCCTAAAGCGGCGCCTTTCTGGCCGGCTCATTTTAGAAAAAATGGTTACTCAACGGCATGTATCGGTAAATGGCACCTTGGCGAAGATGTCGGCCATGGTCGTGACTGGGACTACTCAGTTATCTGGGATCGAATGGGACCGAAATCAAACGGCTTCGCCTATTACCACAATACTCTTGTAAGAACAAACGGCGGAGAAAGGAAACCTCTTGGTGGCTATAGTACTGACCGCTACACTGATTTGGCTGTTGAATACATATCCAAGCAAAAAGATGAAAAGAAACCATGGTTCCTCTGGTTGTGTTATGGAGGTGTTCACGGGCCATTTACTCCTGCAGTTAGGCATAATGATCTTTACTCTGATACAGCAAAAACGAAAATCCCGATAGATATCTTTGGCCCACGCAATGGATTACCTGACTTCATGGTTAATTACACTCGTTGGAAAAAAGATGAGAACGGCCTTCCAAAAGGTTTTGATAACGCTGTTAAAAAGTACCACAAGGCTGTTCGTTCGCTGGATGATGCTGTCGGTCGTCTTATAAATACCCTAAAAGAAAGTGGTCAGTTGGAAAATACTATGGTAGTCTTTACTTCTGACCAGGGGTATGGCTGGGGACAACATGGCTCCAAGCACAAGTGGGCGCCCTATGATGCGACTCTACTGGCCCCACTTATTTTCTCACAGCCAGGAAAAATCCCACCAGGAAAAGTCTGTAAAGAACCGGTTAATGGTGTAGATCTCACAGCCACATTTCACAGTATCGCTGGTGTAGAGCCAGGCTGGAAAATGGATGGGCGAGATCTGAAACCACTTCTCGAGAAGCCAGAAAAAAGTCTTGAAGAACCCATGCTTCTTTCAAATACAGTTTACCTCTATGGTAAAGACTCTATTGATGCTCTAAATAAAAAAGAATTTGAGCAATTTAAACGACAAGGCATTTACTCATGGGTAATGATTCGCATAGGTAGATACAAATACATTCGTTATCTCAGAGATAATTGTCTCGAAGAGGTCTACGATCTTGAAAAAGACCCAGATGAACTAGTTAATCTTGCTTCTAAGGCGCAAAAAATAGAACTAGTCGCTGAATTAAGAGCCAAAGCTATGGCTGAATACTCTAAGAATAATCCAGATTTTGCCAAGGCTTTGCCTACGCCTAAAATCATCAAGTAAATCACATTTAAGACAGCCTGGAAACTTTAACCGCTTTATTTTCCTTTTAACTTAAAGACCTTAAATTTTTAAAAGTAGGATAGACGCTTAGGCATAAGTCTTAAACCTATTCTGCCCTTTTCTAATCCCGGTTTGTCTTCATTTTTAAAATGGCAAAGGAGAGTTTTTTTAGGGTGCTTAAATTCAACAAAAACTTCTTTGGTATTTTTGATGATGGTGACATGAACCCATTGCTTATCTTCAAAAAGATCTGTTTGAGTGTACCCCCCAGTCATCTTGCTATGTTTCATTGCCTTGTTTTGCTGGGGTAAATACCTAGGCATGTGGATGTCCTCAGATTCTTTTCCACCTTGTTTTTCATAAGCAGCATAGCTCATATGGTAAGTGTGCATATTCAAAAAATAATCACTCATTTTTGCCGTAGTGCGTTTATCTGACCATTTTGTTATGTCTTCATCATAGCCTTCTTCACTATCACCCGTGGCTTGAATGTAGATGATATTTACAGCCTGACCGAAAAAGTCATCGTCTCTTTTGAAATCATATTCTATTCGCAAGTCGACCTCAAACTCCTGCTTTGTCCATAGAGCAGCAAAGCCTCTGGCTGTGTCAATCTTCATAGCTTCACTGTTATTCAACACTTTCGCAAAGTTTCCATCTAGAAACCACTGCTTTTGCCAATCGTCTGTACAATCATCGGTAAAGACTTGCTGCCAATTCCCAGAAGCCAATACCTTGTATTTCTCTTTGACCTCATCATCCACAGCATGAAGAGTGAATATTTTTAATACGATTAAAACGAAGGTTTCGATAAAAATTTTCATCTTAAGGCTTCTGTCCTATAACCTTACCTACCAATACTCAGACCATTATATTTGCATGCAACTATACTTCTATCCCATTTTACTTACAAGACTGCCAACTTCATTAACCGAAAAAAATTTGACCTAAAACATGAAATCTCTTACTGTACAGTAGGAGAATATGGACGGGACAATGAAAAAATTTACACTTATTGAACTGTTGGTGGTCATCACAATAATTGGAATTTTATCCAGCATGATCCTCCCAGCAGTTTCAAAAGCCAGAGCTAAAGGCATTCAAACATTTTGTTTAAACAATACCAGACAGGTCACACTGGCTTCTATTTCCTATGCGGATGATAACAACGGCTTAGGCCCTGAAGAAATCAGCTGGAACAAAGGAGAAAAATGGTACAATAGACTTATTCCTTCTTACTTGCCTGGTAACGGCATAGAAGATGGCAGTTCTCCAGCGACTACCTGCCCTTCAGGAAAAGAAGTAACCAAGTATAACCATGCTACTATAGCGATGAACGGGTGGATTTCCGGTAAGCCTAACTGGAACAATTCTAAATGGGTTCCTCAGCCAATGCACGCTGCTGTATCCCCTTTTGAAACATCAGTAGTCATGGATTCTTACGATACCTGGAGTTCTCTTAAAAGTGGTAATGCAAACCCTAATTACACACTTGATGCAGACCCAGAACAAAGAATTGCCCGCCACCAGGAAAAATTAAATGTTTCATATATCGATGGCCATGCAGCATCAATGACCGGCCTTCTGCTTATTTCAAAAAGCAACAATGATAATAGTATATTCTGGCACCCTTCTCCACCGTAAAAACCCTCAACGGGCTAATCTCCCAAACGTAAATATAGTCCATGTGAAATTTTCCATCTGAAAAGGCTCAAGGTACTAATTTGACTTCCATGTACTCTGCAATATTTTTCAACTGTGCATTGCTCAATTGCCCTTCTTTGACGATCAACTTTTTAAGTTTGGGTAAATTCTTCAAGGAAGCTGCAGACATTAGTTTTGCCTGGCTGACATCAAGTTTTTCCAAATGAATTAAACCATTTAATTGATTGGCATCGACTCTAGAGATATTGCGCAGTATCAGATTTTTTATATGCAAAAAGCGTAGAACACAACTGCCTAGATTTATTCTGCTTTCATCAGCAAACCGACGCAAAGATTCACCACTGACTTCAAGAACTTTTTCTATCGGATTGTAGTCTAATTCAAAATCGCGAACGCCTTTGTTTTTTATAGCTAATATTGCCCTAACTGGCTCTAAGTAATTTATAGATCTCTTGCGTTTATGAGCATCCCAGGCCAGTAAACGTTCAGATAACTGCTGGCGACGATCGTGTTGTTTCCCAACATCTTGAATAAATTCAGTTAGCTGTTCTACAGTCAATAATTCTTCATCCCTTTTCAACTTGGCAAATTTCTGACTGATAGGATAAATGTCTTCCTGACGAAAGTCACTTTTAGCAAAAATTTCATTTGCCTGATTAAACCTTTGCGTCATGAAGTACTGATGCCCCAGTAAGCCAAGGGCTCGTTCATTTTTCGGATCAATTTCCAGAGCTCTTGTCAAACCTTCAATTGTAAGCTTTACATAACGGCTGGGAGATTCGTAATAGAAATGATATCGCAATGGCTCGGTGTATACAGTTATGTCCCGAGACCATTTTCTTTGCGTGTTGACCAATTGCTGCTTTTTATTTTGGTAGAGTGCGAGTGCATCCTCTGCTTTCTGTTGATTTTCAATAGCAACAACTTTTTGCTGATACGCTAAGTCACGGCTCTTTTTAAGCTCTGAAATAAATGAGAATAAACCCACTAAAGAAATCAAAATAAATAAACTGCAAAGTAAACATACAGTTAGATTTCTTTGCCAAAAAAGCTTCAACTGCTTAAAAGCTCCGGCTTCTTCTGCATCTGGAGCATAACCAGATATAAACTGTGAAACCTCTCGCCTCAAAGCAACAACTGACTCATAGCGATCTTCTTGGTCTTTACTCATCGCTTTTAGTATTACCGCTTCCAGCCCTGCTGGTACTTCCTTATTCGGAAATCGCTTTGAAGGAGATTCCAGTTCACCACTTAGAGTGTGCTTTAATTTATCTTCTGTTGTTCCACCATAAGGGGTTTCATCTGTCAGGATAGAGTAAAGATTAGCTCATAAAGCATAAATATCTGTCAGAATACTTTTCTCTCCACCTTTACTAATCTGCTCAGGTGCCATGTAACCGGGAGTACCTTTGACATGACCGCTTAAAGTCATGTGATTCAGTAAGTCAGGATTAAACAGTAAAGCATCTGTTCCAGCATTTTCCGGATCATCCAAAACTTTCCCCAGTCCCCAGTCACAGACTAAAACTTCACCAAAATCGCCAACTTGTATATTAGCCGGCTTAAGGTCCAAATGTAGGACCCTTTTTGAATGGGCAAATGACATGGCATCGCAAACTTTAAGGAATATTCCAAGCATGCGTTCTAAATTATAAGTCTTGGAGTTTTCTAATTGCCTGCTCTTACGTAAATTGATAATGTCCTCAAGTGAGCCACCACTTTTCAACTCCATTGTAAAGTAGGGTTCACTTTCTAAAGTCCCTATGTCGTACACTGCCATGATGTTCGGATGCTCGAGCTTTGCTGTCAGACGGGCTTCCCTTATAAAGGAATCGAAGTGCTCTTTATGAGTTCCCTCATGCAAACGAGCTAACGCGACATAGCGATCGGCCGCAGCATCAAGAACTTTGTGGATTCTTTTCATCCCTCCAGAAGCAATTAACTCTTGATTTGAGTAACGCTCTTCTAAAGATTGTAAGGACGTAAACAAGGGGTTAAAAGCCTCTTCGGCATCACTCATCGCCAGATCAAAAAGATCTTTTAAGTTACTTTCCTTCTTGTTATCGCTCATTAAAACTGCAACTCCGATGCCAAGAAACGCAACTCTTCAACAAAGCGGCTTTTCACCCTATTTCGCAAGACATACAAGGATTCTTTTTTAAGCTCTAATTCTTCACAAATCTGTTCAACAGGAATTTCTTCAAGAGTCATTTCAAAAGCCTGCACAGCTTTCCCGGAAAATATTTTGCGGATATTTTCAAGGGCCACTTTTGTAAGATAAGACTTCCACTCTTCTTCAATAAGCGTCTCAAGTTCAGATTCCGAATCCCCTTCGAGAAAATTGATAAAACTTTTGTTTTCACGAACTAAACGGCGACCACTGGACTCATAAAACTTTAAAACAGTATTGCGGATCACAGCGCTCAACCAGGTGCGAAAACCGGCTTTTTGTTGATTATAACTCTCAAGTTTCTTCCATAGCTTTAACAGTATTTCCTGTGTTATGTCTTCCTGTTCAGATTGTGAGAGATTCATTTTGCGCATGATCATCAAGATAAAGTTCCGATAGTAATGCACGAACTCTTCCCAGGCCTGATGGTCTTCGGGGTCTTTAGCTCTTTGCAGTAAAGTCTGCCTGGTTTTCCAATCTTCGTTCAAAATATCCGCCTATTATCCACGATACTTCAGTCAATTATATAGCAAGCATAAGTAACAAAAAACTCATTTGCTGGTTTTAGCTTATCTAACGAATCACCGTCTTCTTCAAGAAACCTCAATGATAAAAATATTACGGAACTTTTTAAAATCCTTTCGGTCAACTACAAAGTTTTAATGTTACCAGCCACGTAAACTATTTGTGGCACTTTCGTGTTTAGCGGGGGTAAAGTTATATCCTATCGCCCTCGTTCAATAGATATTTCAGCATAAAGCCGCTT
>JAKVBD010000020.1 GCA_022446985.1 Lentisphaerales bacterium | reverse complement strand
TCTCATAGTTAAAGGTGTAATCACGCGGGTGATCATAAAAAGTGTTTGTATTCCTTTCAACCGTTGAACATGAAGTCAATACAATAGGAATCAGTATAATTAGGCTAAAAATTCTCATCTGCTTATCCTGACAATAAAATCTAAAGCTTACTTATCGGCAGAATAATGAATCTATTTAGCCGGGCAATTATTGAGGATCGGTGTCTAAGTCCAGATCCAACACTTTGGCTTTTGGCAGCTCTGGCAAATCATAATAATCAATAAACTCGCCATGTACCTGACAATAGCAGCGAATTCTTACACGCTTTCTGAAAGGCTCCGCTGGGCTGAAAACTACTTTAAAATCGGCGATTTCTTCATCAGGAATTTCAGTTTCCCGGTAAACTTCATTTTTGTGAACATCGGTCACTTCAAACCAGGCCCAATAGTGCTTCTCGGTTTGAGGAAAGTCTGGGAAAGTTAAAGTCAGCTCATCTTTTTCTGGATCATAAGACACTTTTGGACGGTGCTCTTCTAACTCTTCAGTCGTTCGTACTTCATCGCCATCAACTGCTGCAAGATTATAGGTAAAGTATTCAAAGTTACGACTGTTAAAGCTCTCATTCTCATAGTATTCCGGGTGCTTACCATCGTCTATATCGTCGACTTCCTCTTCTCCCTGCCCTAAGCCACATGAGAACAGAAAAAGGGAAAGAAGTAGCAGTAAAAATTGTCTCAAAGTCAAAATCATTATTTTCTCTTTAAAGTGTGAAGAACTATCTCTGAAGGACAACCAAATCTCGCCGCTACAGAAGATGCTCCCGTTCCATTGTGGGTATACCCCTGCATTTCTTTATAGTCAAATTCACCAAATGCAAACTTTCTTTTGCATCTTGCATTACTAAAAGGACGTCCTAACACAGGTAAACTTATTTGTCCTCCATGAGTATGGCCACACAAATAAGCATGAAAGCCGACTTTTTGGGCTTCCCTTACTCTTTCTGGAGAATGCACTAAAAGTACTTTCGAAGCTGTTTCAGGAATACCATGGGCTGCTGCTGGTATGTCATCGCACTCATAAAGGTGGGGATCATCGACGCCAGCCAACCATAGATTATGTCCCAAATCGGCTGATTCGTTTAGAAGAACCCGCATGCCGTTTTCTTCCAGGTAATCTACCTGCTCAATAAAATCGTGATTGCCCAAAACTCCATAGAAACCCAGAGGTGCATTTATGGCATCGAGCATTTCTAAAGTCGGGGCCATAGAGGCAGGATGAAATGCCCCTTTCCCAAAGCGAAAATCTCCGGTTATAACACAAAGATCATAGCTGAGGTTTTGAACTGCATTCACGATGACTTCTAGCAGACCTGGAATACCATCCAAGTGTGTATCACTCAAATGCAGAATTTTTTTACCTTGCCAAAATGGATCAAGATTGGGAAGAGAGAGGTCCCTTTCAACTAATTTACAATCGAGGACATTATTTAAACCGCGCTCTTCAAGCTTCATCACTTTCAAGCCGACTCTCAAGACTGAATGCAAAGCAGACAAATTTTCAAAGCCCGTGCCTTTGATCTTTGTCTTATTGATCATTAACTGCTGAACAGCAAGGCGTTTTTGCAACATGGGGTAGGATGAAACTCGATCTGTCATAGGGAAATTACTTCAAAGTTCTAGAGGATACTTGATAAGCGATTAAAAAGCGACAACCTCGTAATTATTCATACCGGCGAGCCGCCGGTGCTCCCTGGGACTAATAACAATGAGACAAGCCGACAAGCTGAGGTTTTTTCCAGACAGGATATACTTAATAAATAAGCTATTCACAAGAAATTTATTATTTACGAATTAGCAATAAACCTTGTTTATCCTGTCTAAAGCATTTTTTCCATATCAGTGTTTAAACTTCTCGAATCACTGATACTTGAAAGAAATTAAGCTTTTGTAACTGTGTATTCGTGGTCGTTCTTTGAAACGACTTCGATACTGAAACGGATTTCTTCTTTTGGAGGTAGGCCGTCCTGATTGTGACCAACTTCTTCAAGTGCATCAATAATTTCAAGGCCTTCAATAACTTTACCGAAAACACTGTAGCCATTATCAAGAAATGCCGCATTTGCAAAAAGGATGAAAAACTGACAACCCGTAGAGTTTGGTGCAGCTGTTTTCGCCATAGAAAGAATACCTCTTTCGTTGTGCTTCAACTCAGGGTGAAACTCTTCGGCAATTGTGTAACCAGGACCACCTGTACCAGGCATACCACCTTCACCAGGCTTGGTATTTGGACATCCGCCCTGAGCCATAAAACCTTTAAGAATTCTGTGAAAAGCCATATCTTTGTAGAAACCACTTTCTGCAAGAGAGATAATGTTAGCTACAGTGTTTGGCACTTTGTCTTCGTAAAGTTCAACAATCATGTCGCCTTTAGAAGTAGCGATTTTTACTTTTGGATTTTCCATTTATTTACCTTGTGGTTGTTATATTTTTTCAAATTGATAATCTATATCGTTTTTGCGGATGAGTTTGATATTAAACTCTATTTCCTGCTTAATTTGACCTTTTGCAGTTCCAGAATCTCCCAGAATCTCCAAAACTTTCTGTCCTTCTATAATTTTCCCAATGACGGTATGATTGCCATCCATGACCGGCATTTTTTCAAGCATAATGACAAACTGACTGCTAGTAGAATTAGGGTTATGACTGCGGGCCAAGCTCAGGATTCCCGGCTGATTATGGGTTAAATCCGGATGAATCTCTTCGGCGATAAAATAACCGGCATTTCCCTGCCCCATAGTTCCTGTGGCATTTGGCCTGGTATTTGGGCAACCTCCCTGAATAAGCGCATCACTTACGATCCCGTGAAAAATCATGCTCTTGTAAAAGTCACTTTCAACCAATGAGATAAAATGAGAAACCGCATTTGGAACTTTGTCTTCATAAAGTTCAAATGTCATACTGCCAACTTCTGTATCTATCTGCACCAAAGGATTCTGGTAATTTTCGGGGCGTTCATAGGTATGTGTACATGAAACGAGCATAAGAACACTTAAGACCGACATGAGAGATAAAATTTTCATTGTAATTATGACCCGTATTTTTTAACTTTTCTCACTGTAGCCTTCTTTCAAAGGGCGTCAAATCTATGGGTATAAGCAAGAGCCTGTTTCCTGCTGTTTGATTCCTCGCGGGTTCTGGGTATATTAGCGCCATAATTTTTAACTAAACTTTTTTAATTAAAGTTTTAACAAGCATTTTTAAATACGTGGAGATTTTATGGCCGGCAACAGTTTCGGACAACTCTTTAGAATTACAACCGCCGGGGAATCCCATGGTAAGGGTAATGTCGTAATTATTGACGGGTGCCCACCTGGAATTGAGTTTTCAGAAGATGACATTCAACCAGACCTGGACCGACGCAAACCAGGTCAGAGCAGCGTCACTACACAGCGTAAAGAAGACGATTTAGCCACAATTCTCTCTGGGGTTTTTGAAGGCAAAACCACTGGTACATCTATTGCAATCATGGTTCCAAACCAAGACCAGCGCAGTAAGGACTATAGCAATATCAAAGATAAATACCGCCCTGGACATGCTGACTTTACCTTCGACAAAAAGTACGGTTTCCGCGATTACCGTGGTGGTGGACGTAGCAGTGTTCGCGAATCTGTCAGTCGTGTTGCAGCTGCGGCACTGGGTAAAAAAATTCTATCATACTACGGCATCTCTGTCGTTGGCTATGTCAAACAGATAGGCGAACTGGTGGCAAATGTCGAAGATCCTACCAAGGTCACGATGGAAGAAGTTGAAAAGAACATCGTCCGTTGTCCAGATCAGAAATGTGCTGAAAAAATGATCGATCTTATCAAGCAGGTAAGAAGCGAACAGGATTCTATCGGAGGTATTTCTGAAATCGTCGCTACAGGTGTTCCTGCAGGACTTGGTGAACCGGTATTTGACAAGTTAAAGTCTGACTTTGCTAAAGGCATCATGTCTATTCCAGGTGTTACTGCATACGAGTATGGTTCTGGTTTTGCCGTTGCCACAATGCGCGGCAGCGAAAATAACGATATCTTTTACAAGAAAAACGAAACTGAAGTCGCGACTAAGACAAACCACCATGGCGGCATGTTAGGCGGTATCTCCAGTGGTGAGCCAATCGTCATAAGAGCTGCAGTCAAACCGACTTCTTCACTTTCCCGTCCACAGCCGACAGTTGACCGCGATGGCAACGAAACTGAGCTGTCAACAAGAGGCCGTCACGATCCTTGTCTTCTACCAAGATTTGTGCCTATTGGCGAAGCAATGATCATCCTTGTACTTACTGACCACATTCTGCGCTGGAGAGCTCAGTGTCCAAGTCAGCTTCAGGAAAGCCAATAATATTTAAACTTTAATTCGTTTGCATCCTTGTTTCAGTACTAGGATGCAAATAGAATTAAAAACAAAACTCATAGGGTGAGCACACATTATATGGATAGCATAGTCATTCTCGACACTAACGTTCTTCTCCACGATCCTTCCTCAATCAACCAATTTCCAAAGCACCACGTCATCATCCCGGTAGGCGTTATCGAACAGGCCGACAGATTCAAAAGAGATCTCGGTGAGCTGGGCAAAAACTCCAGAGACATCAACCGCATGCTGGACTCATACCGCCACAAAGGGAGTTTAACGGACGGTATAAAACTCGAGAACGGCAGTTTGCTGCAGATCATTTTAAAGCACCCCCCTCTTAAAGATGGCGGAGACCGCTCAAATCACTACACCGGTCCTGGGATTGTCGCGATTGCCTCCGATCTCAAAGAAAAGCATCCTGATAAAAAAATTAAAATTGTCACTAAAGATCTGAACCTGCGAGTCAAAGCAGATGCTCTCGGCATAAAGGCTGAAGGCTATGAAAAAGACCGCTTTGATGATGCCTTAACTTACACCGGTCACCATATAGTCCCGGTATCTTCTGACGAGCTGGATGAATTTAAACGCCTTGGCAGTTTGACTGTCGAAAATCCTGAATTTAAACTGCGCCCTAATGAGTTTGTAACTTTAAAAGATATGAACGGTAAAACCTGTGGTTTAGCCAGAGTTGCCGCTCATGCGCCAAATATTCTTGTACCGCTTGAGTTTTCAAATGAAGAAGTTGTTGGCTTACGACCACTGAATACAGAACAGACATTTGTGGTTGAAGCCCTGTTAAATGATAATATAAAGTTGGTCACTCTTCATGGTAATGCCGGTACAGGTAAGACTCTTTTGGCTGTTGCAGCAGGACTTAAAAAAGTGCTAAGAGATTTCACTTACAACAAAGTACTTGTGGCCAGACCGACTATTCCTATGGGACGCGATATAGGTTTCCTTCCAGGGGATATCGATGAAAAGATGAAACCATGGATGCAACCTATTTTTGATTCTATAGAGTTTATTCGTACTCTGGATCGACGCAGCCGTAAGCCTACTTTACCTGCAAATCTTATGGAGATCGAAGAGTTGAGTGTTGAGCCACTGACTTTTATTCGTGGTCGCTCAATACCACACCAGTTCTTAATTATCGATGAGGCCCAGAACTTAACTCCTCTGGAAGCCAAAACCATCATTACTCGAGTTGGCACGAATTCCAAAATCATCCTTACAGGTGATCCTATGCAGATCGATTCGCCTTATATGGATGCCTACTCAAATGGTCTTTCTTACGTCGTTGGTAAATTCCGCGACAGTAAACTTGCGGCTCATATTAAACTCAAAAAAGGTGAGCGTAGTGAACTTGCTGAAGAAGCTGTTCAGGTTCTTTAATGAAGATTCTCGCTGCTACCAACAACGCCCATAAACTCGAAGAGCTTAAAACTATCCTGAGGCCTCATGGCGTAGAAGTCATTTCTGCTAAAGAAGCCGGCGGAGTTCCAGAGGTCGTTGAAGACAGAGATACCTTTGAAGGCAATGCTGTAAAAAAAGCACTGGAAACTGCCAAAGCCAAAAATATGATTGTCTTCTCAGATGATTCGGGGCTTTCTGTAGATGCCCTCGATGGTCGTCCAGGTGTCTACTCGGCTCGCTATGCCGGTGAAAATGCCACAGACACTGACCGTATGAATAAACTTCTCGGTGAGTTGAAAGGTAAGACATCCCGCAAAGCTAAATTTGTCTGTGTCATTGCCCTTGCCTCTCCTGATGGTTTAATCGGCACAGCTACAGGCGAATGCCATGGTTCAATCGGCTTTGAGGCCAAAGGCAATCAGGGTTTTGGTTACGATCCATTATTTATTCCGGATGGCTACAAGGAAACATTTGCTGAGCTTGGAGAAGACATAAAGAACTCCATGAGTCACCGTGGCAATGCACTCAAAAAAGCTCTGGCAGACGGGCATTTTAAATTTTAACCCTGACACAGTTGTGACAGACTGTCACGTACTTTATAAGCTGGATACGAAAGTTGTTTCATCCGGCTTTTTTTATATTTATCTAAACGAACACCTTATGCTAAATAAAAAAATTTTGGACTTTAACTTTCTAGTTAATACTCAAAAGAACAGGAGTTGAATATGAAATCTTATATACTACCAGAAAAAAATGTTGGAACTCTAGCGCAATCTGTAGCTGTTCAACAAGGTGAATTAAATTTACGGAAAGATGAAAAGTCCTCCTTCTATATAGCTGAAGTTTCAGAGGACATAATCCTTCCTGAGAATATTCAAGCTCTTGAATTTAAAGTACCCACCCCTAAAAATACGCCAGCAAACATGGCTTCTAAAATTAAAGCAGCCTTACCTGAATTGCCTGAGGCCTTAGGGGAGGATGGACAAAATGGGCTGGACGTACTCGTTCGCTTGCAGTTTGACAAGGAATTACCTGAGGAAAAACTTCCTGCTATTTATGAAGAGCTTTCGAAAGCTATTGAAAGCGCCATGAAAAATCTCAAAGGCGATTCTCTAGGAGAATAAAAGACACCTCAATTAACAGAGAGTATCTGTTAATTGTGACTCTTGAATTTCGATATCTTGAAAATTAAATGGCTTTCTTATAACTCCAGCTATTTCATGCTTAAAGCATTCTGGCAGATTCAGCTTTTGGGGATTTCCTGTCATTATAAAAAGAGGAATATCCTGTTATACTGAATGGTACACAAGCTCATCTATAAAGTGGAAGCCATTCATCCCATCCATCTCAACATCCAGTAAAATTGCTGATAGACGTTCATGATTAAATTTCTTGATATACTCTAAAGCCTTTAAGCTATTTACACACTCAACAAGTCTTTCCACATCCAGCTCGTATAACTGCTACGTCAGGATATACCTGAGTAAATGATTCTCTTCTATGATCAATCCTTTCATGCAAAACCTCAAAATATTTCTTCTGAGTTAAGAAATGTTAGAGCCAAAACAGATAAAGCCACAAAATACTAGTTAACAAAAACTTAAGAAATAATAAAATTATCTCAACTCATCACCACTCATTAACTAAGCAACATATATTACTAATATAGACCTCAAAAAATACATCTATATTATATTTTCAGTAAATATTGAAAGCCATTCAAAAACTATCTAACTTAAAGCAAAGTTAAATTTTTAACGGAGCTACATATGGCAAACCAAAATAGCGACATTGAAACATATATGAGTGAAGTCGCATGTTATCCACTACTTAATAATGATGAGGAAATTGAACTAGGTCTCAAAGCTCAAAATGGCGACCAAAAGGCTATTGATCTACTTATAAAATCCAACCTAAGATTGGTAGTTAAAATCGCCCACAACTTTAAAGGTTTAGGAGTTAGTTTAAACGATCTAGTTGCAGAAGGCAATATTGGACTTATAACTGCAGCAAGAAAGTTTGATCCAAATAGAGGCGCTAAATTCAGCAGTTACAGTGCATTATGGATTAAACAGTCGATTCGCAATGCGATAGCAAAACTAGGCCGTACCATACGCATCCCCATTCAATCCTTATCAAAAATATCAAAGATTTATACAGCTCGAAAAAGCATAAAAAATAAGTTGAATAGAGAACCTACTGCTAAGGAGCTATCGGACTACCTTGGTATACCAGAAGCTGCAGTTAAACGCCTACAGAAGGTTAGCATTTCTACTTTATCTCTAAATAGCAGTCCACTTGCAAAAGAAAGCTATGGTGAAATGATCGAAATCATCGAAGATCCAAGTAATGAACCCATCTTAGAAAAGATATACTTGAAAGAAGACTTAAGATTCTTGGACTCGGAATTTGATTTTCTTCGGGATAGGGAAAAACAAATCATCAACTGGCGATTTGGCTTAGATGGGAATCCTCCCAAAACTTTGCAGGATATCAGCGATGATATGGGAATCAGTAGAGAACGCGTTAGGCAAATACAGAAAACCGGTCTTAAAAGATTACGCAGGCTCATTAAAAAGAAGCGATAATTGTTCCGCTTTATTTTTTAAAGCTGTATACTCCCTCATAGCTTTATCATAAGCCGCCTTCCTCTTAGTAAGGAGTTTCTTCTTCAACATTTTATAATAGATTCCATTTTTGTAATAAAAGTATTTTTTCCAATCTCAGCACATGTGCCCGATTTGCGTTTGATGAATGTAAGTAATGAAATTAAGCTCATGGATCGCTAACCTCCAGTTCGGAATAAAATCAACCAACTATGCTGCAAAGATTGCGAAGATCCCAGCAATTTGCAGAATTCTGACTGAATACTTGTGCGTAGTATACTGATTACCGATTACTTGAAAGGAAATTTCAAAGAAATGTACTCGTAGACCTTTATACTTTTAAGATTAGTTATGAGCAAAAACGTATAAAGGTTTTAATTAAATTCTGTTTCAAGATAAAGTCGTTCAACTTTATCCCTGGCCCATTTAAACTTGGGCTTACGAAGAAAATTAAGGCTGGACTTTATACTTGGATTAGAATAGAAGCAATCAATTTCAATAAGTTCAGAGAGCTCTTCCCATCCATAAAAATCAACAAGCTCAGCAAGAATTGCTTTTAAAGTTTTACCATGCAGGGGATCATTTGAGTTATTATTTTGATTCATTTAGCCACAGAATTTAAATTGGAGTTATAGATCATTTTCTTCAATTCACAAATTTCCTCATCATCATACTCTAACCAGGCAAGAGCCTCTGATTCACAGATAAAGATTTCAACTGCATCTCTTTTAGACTCAGCAAAAATCTCATAAGTTCTTGCCATGGCATAAATCAAGGGAGAATCGTCAACAAGAATAGCCAGTTTACTGCCTTCTTTGTATTTTTCTACAAGGGCACAAGTCCGAGCTCCATCACCTGAAAGCCCAGAAACATCTTCAAGGTAACGACAGTCGGCCAATTCATTAAACCCTGGATATAACTCAGACAGCGTATTCAGTCTGTATACATGCTCTAAAAGCAACTGATCTGAAATGAGCCCCACTGCTGTACTTAAAATAAAATCATGCTTTTTAGAGTGCTCTATATGAACTGCCACACATAACTCCTCACAACCATTGTTTCCTTTACAGTAATGATATAATCTCAAAATTAACAGTTGTTTTCTAAAACCTACTTTACTAGGTCACCAAAAATATTGAGATTCGCCAATGCCGAATTACTATAATCAAAGAAAATCCACTTAACTAAATAGGAATCAACCGTGAACCTTACCGTCGTTGCCAAAGTTGTCGCAAAAGAAGGAAATTCAGAAGCCGTTGGAGCTGAATTATACAAGTTAATCGAACCTACTCTTCAGGAAGAAGGTTGTATAAACTATGACCTACACCAATCAATTGAAGACGAAAATATCTTCATATTCCATGAAAACTGGACATCTGAAGCACATCTAGACGCTCACCTTGCTACAGAGCATATTGCCAATTGCCAGATGGCTATAGCAGAATTAATCGAAAGTGCTGAAGTTCACAGACTTTATAATAAAGCCTAATCATAGTTTGAGATCCAAAAGTTTTCTGGACTGACCCCTTCTGACAGAATTCAAAAGCCACGAGCAGAAGTATTGACCAGAACACCGGTCAAGCTCGGCCTTTTATCGTCATGAATATAGATTTGCGAAAGTAGAATTCCTCAACCCATCACCAACGTTGTGACCATTCCCGCCATAGCCCATAAGGTTCGCGCTTTTTGAATTTTCAGCTGTAATAAAAGTACTTGTATCCTCAATGAGTGATAACTTTATCGAGCGGTCATACATGGCTATGCCCCACCCAAAAAGATTTACATTTGCTGTCGTCCCCATCCAACCGGCATTCATACTGTAAGACCGGATGGCGCTTGAAGAATCAGAAGCAATCCCGGGCGGGCACTCATATATCGTTTACGTAGAACTTTTAGGAAGATATTTCAGTTTCTTGTCGGCTTCCGCCAGATCTCTACCATCATAAGAACTTAACAAATCATCAAATGATTAATAGCTTCGACTTTAACCTGGAGAAGTATCTTCCTTAAAAAATGCAACCGGGGACTGACTATCATTACCACTTATATAGCCATTCATAGCTATAAAGATCTGTTTATTATTACTTATGCAAACAGCATGCATGATTTTCTGCCGTGCACGGGAAATACTTGTAAGCAATAAACTAATCAGAATTCCTGTAGTCGCGACAACCACCAACATTTCTACAAGGGTAAATTTCTATCTCATCACATCACTCGTTCCGTTAAAGCAAGTTTAAGAAGAAACTTCTCAGAACGAGCTATGTGACTTAAAAATTATAAGGTTCGCTTATTTTATTCAAAATATTGGGTAATTGAACTTAAGTTTTTTTACCCTGCTTCCTCTTTTTCCACCAAGGATAGGCCTTTTTCTTAGCCGAATTGCGCTTAGCCTTCGGCTGATCTCCTGAATACTGGGAGCCTTCCTGTTTCTTTTTGATGCTGCTCTTCGCTTTGGCATTATGCTCCAAAGCTTTTTCTGACTCAGAAAAACCTTTTGCATGCTTTAAAGGAATTTTTCTCTTCATCAGTTTTTCGATATTTTGTAGAAGTTTAACTTCATCCTCAGCGACTAAAGAAAGAGCCTCTCCTTCACAGCCTGCACGACCTGTACGACCAATTCGGTGAACATAGTCTTCTGCAACTAAAGGCAATTCATAATTAACAACATGAGGGAGTCGATCGATATCCAGTCCACGAGCAGCTATATCCGTAGCGACCAAAACCCGAACTTTATTTTCTTTAAATCCTGCTAAGGCTCTGGTTCTTGCTCCCTGACTTTTATTTCCGTGAATGGCAGTTGCAGTTATGCCATCTTTGTCCAACTGAACTGCAAGTCTATTAGCTCCGTGTTTTGTTTTGGTAAAAACCAATATCTGGTGCCAATCACCCGACTTTATAAGATAAGTCAACAAGGCTCTTTTACGTCCTTTACCTACTCTATAAAAACCCTGATCGACAGTTTCCGCTGCAGTATTTTGACGAGCAACTTCAATCATTTCAGGTTTATTTAAAAGGGTATCTGCCAAAGATTTTATTTCGCTTGAGTAAGTTGCCGAAAAGAAAAGAGTCTGACGTTTCTTCGGCACAAAATTTATAATTTTGCGAATATCGTGAATAAAACCCATATCAAGCATACGATCCGCCTCATCCAGTACCAAATACTGAATCTTACTTAGATCCAAAGCTTTTTGATAGATAAGGTCCAAAAGTCTACCGGGGGTTCCAATGATTACATCGAGACCCTTCTTTATGCGTTGAATTTGCGGATTTATACCGACTCCACCGAAAATAACAGTCGAACGAACAGCAAGACCTTCAGAATATTTCTCTACACTTTCTGCAACCTGAGCAGCGAGTTCTCTGGTCGGCGTTAAAATTAATGCTTTAGGGTGATGCCCACCCGGTTTACCTTCTGCCAAAAGATTTAAAATAGGCAAGGTGAAAGCTGCAGTCTTACCTGTTCCTGTTTGAGACCCGGCTAAAATATCCCGACCTCGCAAAACTACTGGAATCGCTTTTTTTTGGATTGGCGTTGGCTCAACATATCCTTGAAATTTGACATTAGTCAAAATCTGCGGATTGAGGCTCAAATTCTCAAACGACATTTTATTTTCCTATATTTATACCTCACATGCTTTAAAGCCGACTCCATGCAGTAGGTACACATATATAAATATAAGCCTTCTCGACCCCCAAGTCTGAAGCTTTCTTACGCTGAATCGAGAGCGCAAAATTTGGCGCATAGTATAGCACCATTAACTCAAAAACAAGAGCTTATGCTAAAATATTATAATAAAGCAGGCATTAAGTGTCCTCGCACTCTACTACTTAATGTCGAATTGATTGTGAACTTTATCTTTATTCCCCCTAAACATTTGCATAAAATAATCACATGAATAAATTCAAGCTTCCAGTCACAAATATGAACTCGATAGAGTATTACTGAAAAAAGGTTACACGTGAAATTTTCAACTAAGTTTACTTTAGCAGCTTTCCTGCTGGCGAACATTGCCGCACTCTCCCTGCTTTCCTGCAAGGAATCAGCTGCTCCCCAAAGCTCGCCATCAACAGATTCCAAAGTCAGCACAACACAAACGTCTCAGCCTCCTGCTACAGCAAATTTAAATCTCAAAACACTCGATGACTCCTTAAAAGGTGCCGATCGCTGTCAACAATGTCACCAACAAGAGCACAAGGACTGGATGGGCTCTCACCACGAGATGGCCATGAAACCGGCAACTAAGGAAAATGTCGTTGGTGACTTCAACAACGCTGAATTTGTTCACAAAGGCGACACTTATAAGTTTTATATGAAGGGCGACGATTACTACGCTCTTTCACAGAATGGCAAAGGTGAGATGGAAGAATTCAAAATCACCTACACTTTTGGCATTCATCCACTACAGCAGTACATCGTTGAATTCCCTGACGGCAAGAAACAATGTCTTCACACAGCCTGGGACGATGTCAAAAAGCGCTGGTACCACCTCTATGAAAATGTCGATGTTGAACCTGGCGAATGGCTTCACTGGTCTCGCGGTGGTCAAAACTGGAATCAAATGTGTGCAGACTGTCACTCAACAGAGCTTAAGAAAAACTATGATCCTGAGACGAAACAGTACTCAACGACTTACAAAGAAATAAATGTCAGTTGTGAAGCCTGTCACGGACCTTCTGAAGAACATATACTAGCAAAACTCAACCCTGACAAAAACCTACCAGAAGGCGAATTGTTTGTTGGACTCAAGAAAGATAAGACTCCTGTTAACAAAACAGAAATAGACAAGTGCGCCCGTTGTCACTCACGTCGTGCTCAGATTACTGACCACTACGATCACGTTGGTAAGTTTATGGATCACTATCTTCCTGAGATTTTAAGAGATGGCCTTTACCACGATGACGGACAAATTCTCGATGAAGTTTATGTCTATGGTTCTTTTGCCCAAAGTAAAATGTACCACAACAACGTTCGTTGTAGTGACTGTCACAACCCACACTCAAATAAACTTAAGTTTGAAGGCAATGCTCTTTGTATGCAGTGCCATTCCAGTAAACCAGAAAAGGCCTATGACAGCCCAGCTCACCACTTTCATGCACAAGGTTCAGAAGGGGCAAAGTGTGTTAACTGTCACATGCCGGGAAGAACCTACATGGGCATTGACTTCCGTCGTGACCACAGTTTAAGAGTTCCAAGGCCAGACTTAAGTGTCAAACATGGAACTCCGAACGCCTGTAATGACTGTCACTCCGACAAAGACTTCAAATGGGCCGCAGATGCAGTCACTAAACACTTTGGTCCAAAGCGTGCCCCTCACTTCAGTGAAGTCCTTGCGGCAGCACGCGAAGACAACTTTAACAATCCACTACCGCTTATCGCCTTAGCTAGAGACACGGCTCAACCGGCAATTGCCAGAGCCACTGCGATCTGGATGATGATGAGCTTCCCATCAAATGAAACATATGCCTGTGCTGCAGATATGTTAAGTGACAAAGAACCTCTGGTTCGTTTCCACGCGATGAGTACATTCAGCGGCCTCCCCAAAGTTCAACGTAAGCCACTGGCAAAACTTCTTTCGGATGAAATCCGTGCTGTTCGTATAGAAGCTGCTAATCTTCTAGCCGACTTCAAACCAGAAGAGCTGGAACACAACGATCGTGCTCCATTCAGCAAAGCATTAACAGAGTACGAAAACTATCTCAAGCACAATGCCGATTCAGCAGCCGGCCAGCTTAATCTTGGTAACCTTTACACTAAGCTAGAAGACAGACCTAAAGCCCTAAAAGCCCTGCGTGAGGCCATTGCCATAGACAAACACTTCAATATGGCAAGAATCAACCTGGCCTACATGCTCAGCATGGATGGTAAACTTGATGAAGCCGAAAAGGTCTACCTGAAAGTTCTTGAGCAAGAGCCAAACTACGCCAATGCCTGGTACAGTCTTGGGCTTCTTTACTCCGAGCAAAAGAAGTTTGATAAAGCCGAAGAGGCCTTTGATAAAGCCAGCATGAGAATGCCAGGGAATATCCGAATTTTCTATAACCGTGCACTTTGTCTACAAAAACTCGACAGAAAAGCAGATGCTGAAAAGGCTTTCGAAGCTGGCTTAACCAACTTTAAAGGGAACCAACGTTCACAACAATTCGCTGAAACCCTTTATGCACTCATTCTACTTCAGATAGAAATGGGCAATCGCCAAAAAGCTGAAAGGAACTCTGAAATCCTGGCAAACATCGTCGGTAAAAATCACCCTTTTATGAACTACATAAAAGAAAAAGCTCAGGAATCTCTAAAGAAGTAAAATTATCCTTTTTTTCAGGTGCTGAAGGTCTTAACTTCAGCACCTAAAAAGACTAACTTCCCTTATAGGTTATGATAGGCTCTAACTTCCTCACAATCTTCACCAATCTTTTCTGAGATCTCATGACTTTTGTGATATCTTTGTAAGCAGATGGTGCTTCTTCCCGTAAGCTGTAAGTTTGTGCATGATCGTAGCACACTCTTCCCAACTCTTTCAACAGGGCCTTTTCACTCACTTTGAAACGAGCTTCTGAGCGACTCAAACACCTTCCCGCTCCGTGAGAACAAGAGCGCAATGAATCGGTATTTCCCCGACCAACTACATGGTAACTCGAGGTTCCCATAGAACCGGCAATTATTACAGGCTCATTTTCCGCTGCCGAATTTGCACCTTTCCTGTGCACCCACAAAGACTCTCCAAAATGAATCTCTTTTCGTACATGATCATGATTGCAGGAAATCTCTGTTTCAAGCAACACTGAAACTCCAAACATTTCGTTTATAAGCTTACAGACTTGATCAGTTATGATTCTTCTGTTCAGCTCTGCAAACTGAACAGCCCAATTCATATCATTTAACCAGGCCTGACCTTCAGAAGAATCAGATTCCATCGCAAAAAGATTCCTCTCATACTCTCTCATGTAGTATTTTTGAATCTCTTGCCCCATTATTCTTGAACCTGTATGAAGCATCAACCATAAGTAGCCTTCTGGACCTTCCTGAAACTCAAGGAAATGATTTCCTCTTCCTAAAGTTCCTAAAGAAAGGCGACCCGAACGCTCAGCAATTTTTTGAAGTTTAGTGGATGATAAATCCACTACCTTCCAATTACTTGGGTAGGCCAAACAGTCTCTTAAGCTTTCCTGACGCATAACAGGAATACTGCGACGCAATTGCGCCAACAACTTCAGTGCATTATCATTTGACCTCAATAATTGAGCCGAACAGTTAAAGGCTAAAGCAAACATACCACAGCCTAAATCACTGCCCACTGCCTGTGGGTACAGCAACTGACGTGTAGCTAAAACTGAACCTACACAAACATTATGCGCCAGATGGACATCCGGCATTATGACCAACTGTACAACATCTTCAAGTTTTGAATTCTTGCTAATCACTCGTTCGACATCGCTCCCCAATGGATCCGAAGTCCAAAGCCTGACATGTGGAGCAAATTTATACTTACCCATCTCAACCTCCATGGTGCGAATGAACAAGAAAGGATAAAGATGGTAACTTCTTACGGTTTATATTTCGGGCTATGGACTCCAAAAACAAGCTTCGACATTCTTCCAAAACATGAAGAACATCATCCAGCTCTTTCAGAGTTTGAGGGCTACTAAAAGTCACCTCAAATTTTCCAGAGGCCTGAATAAATTACACAGACTTCACTAACAAGCCTTCAAACAAAGAATTACGGCACTTTGAGAGTAAAGCCATCTCCAATGCTTCATGTATTTGGCGAGCTAACTGTTCTTGGTGATAATTTTCTTTTTTACTTTGTATTTGATATTTTTTTCTAAGATCGTGATAACTCAACCCATCGTCCGGGTGCAAAGCTTCACAGAATTGATTAAGGTCAGGTTTAGACCTAAAGCGTTTAACCATGCAGAACTCCAACTATGGTCATAAAAATATAGAAACGCATGTATAAAAATAACTAAACATGCACAAAACTTTTGATGATATAGAAAGGTGAGTAAGAACTCTGCGTAGGTGAAAATCTAGCTAAACAAATAAGCAGAGTTGTTACCCGAATATGTTGCAATGAGCTGCATGATTGGCCTCCACTAATTAAGTTAACTTTTTCAAATCTTATACTTTAATCAACGAGGCGTCCAGAAATATTAACTATTAATTAATCAAAAAATTGATCTTAGCTTAAATTCCCGAACTGTACTTCATAAGAACCTCATGCAAATTAGAGGTTAATATTTTTTATTTCCCGGGATGCAAAAATGAAATTTCACAGACTAAAAGATCAAGATTATAAAACTCTTGCACACTTATTTATTTCTACCAAAGAACTGATAAGCCTTAACCTGAATTACGAAATCTCTGAAACACCCGCTGACCTTCAGGCTTTTCAAAATGTCATCGACTTAAAAATTATTGATAATGAAAGCGGTGCGCATTTTTACCAGGGCATGGGAGTTATGCTCGGTCGTATGATTATCAGCAATAGAAAAGGTTTTGACTGGTGGGTTATGGAAGATAAACTCGGTAAAGATATCGTTTTACGCTATAAAGAAACTGACCTTTTCATTAACATCACCAATCACATCGCGGCTAAAGTAAGCGACGGCAAACCGATAAATATTCGCTTTGATTTTGAAGGACTCATTCGCGATATTGACCAATTCTTTATTCCAACAATGAATAAGGCTTAAATTCTCTTCAGCAGTTGAAGAATTTCATTTAACCTGGCAGTGGTGCTTCCTTCACTTAAAACCGGCACCTTGCCATTTATCTTCTTATACCCCTCTTCACCTTCCAAATAAAGGCGACCATCTCTAACTGCGACAGCATGCAGTCTCTTCAGTTGAGCTCTAACTTTTATCTCTAGAAATTTCATATAGAAAGACACCGTTTTCGGAAATCGCCCAAAGCGATCGCGCAGTTCTTTGCAGAATTCATTGAGTAACTTAAGCGAGTCAAGCTTTGCTGTGCGCTGATAGGTTTCAAGTCTGATTGTTTGTGACTCTATATACTCTGGCGGAATACAGGCAGATTCTTTATCTTCACTCATCCCTATGGGTAAAAAGTCAATTGAGACATTCGTCACCGTCAAAGGCTCTTTTTTATTTTCCAGCCTGGCCACAGAGCTCTTCAATAACTTGCAATACATCTCAAAGCCAACGGCTGCGATGTGCCCACTCTGCTCCTTACCAAGAAGATTTCCTGCACCGCGGATCTCCAGGTCACGCAAAGCCAGCTTAAAGCCTGCACCCAGATGAGTATAACGACGAATTGCTGACATTCTTTGGCGGGCAGAATCCATAAGCAGTCCATGCCCAGGCAATAATAGATAACAATATGCCTGATGGTGATAACGCCCTACTCGACCTCTCAACTGATATAATTCAGCCAGTCCAAAGCGATCAGCTCGATCAATAATTATGGTATTTGCGTAGGGATTATCCAAACCTGATTCAATAATCGTTGTTGATACTAAAATATCGTACTTGCGCTCAATGAAATTCCGCATAACATCTTCCAGTTCGCTATCTTTCATCTGGCCATGTCCAAAAACAACTTTGGCTTCAGGAACCATCTGCTGAATCTGAAAAGCTTTTTTTTCTATCGTCTGAACTCTGTTATGCAGAAAATAAACCTGACCGCCTCTCTCAATCTCTCTTTTAAGAGCCTGTTCAATGATCTCATCATCTTCTTTTGCGACTATTGTCTTAACTGGCTTTCGCTCTACAGGAGGTGTCATGATCGTACTGAAGTCGCGCAAGCCCGCCAGTGAAAAGTAAAGTGTTCTTGGAATAGGCGTTGCCGTCATCGTCAAGATATCTACAGTTGCTCGCATACGCTTAAGCTGCTCTTTACTTTCAACTCCGAAACGCTGTTCTTCATCAACAACAACTAAGCCAAGACACTCAAATAGAATGTCCTTCTGCAATAAACGGTGAGTACCGATGACAATATCGCACCCACCTTCTGCCATATCTTTTAACGTTTGCTTTTGCTCTTTACCGGACACAAAACGACAAAGCAACCTTACATCGACAGGATAATCTGCCATACGCTGACTAAAAGTTCGGTAATGCTGTTGAGCTAGAACCGTCGTTGGTACAATCACCGCAACCTGCCGACCATCCATCACTGCTTTAAAAGCAGCCCGTAATGCAACTTCTGTTTTACCAAAACCAACATCGCCGCATACCAGACGATCCATAGGCTGACTGCTTTCCATATCCTTTTTTACAGCCTCAATTGCCTTTTTCTGATCCACTGTCTCTTCATAAGGAAAGGCTTCTTCAAACATCATTTGCCAATCATTATCTTCTGTACAGCGATGCCCCTTAGAAAATTTCCGAACTGCTTGAAAGCGCAAAAGCTCAGCAGCCAAATCGCTGGCAGTACTCTCAGCCTTGCCTCGAGCAGCTTTCCAAGCGCTCCCGCCTATACGAGTCAATTTTGGAACACCTTTACGGCCACCTATATAACGGCTGATAAGATGCGAGGACGTCAATGGCACATAAAGCATTCTTTCTTCAGCAAACTCCAACGCCATCACTTCCATAAATAGCCCATTATTCTCCTGAATCTCTATGCCATTATAACGACAAATACCATGGGCTGCGTGGACAGCATAGTCTCCAGTACTGATCTCTGGCTCAGATTCTAAAAACGCCTCTAAAGCCTGCTGTCTGACAGAGCGACTTCTTCTCGTCGTAACACTTCTTCCAAATAGTTCATTTTCACTTAAAAGAATTTGCTTGCTGTCATAGCAGATAAAACTGGCAGCCAAATGATCCTCGGTCAGATGAATACCTTTACCAGCTATTCCCGTTTCCTTCAGCAGCTGCTCAAAACGCTGGCGATTGCCTTTCGATCCACAAAAAATAAATAATTCGTATTCCTCTGACACCCAATTCTGCAGTTGCTCTTTGACAAAATTCTGAATCATTATCGAAACAGCACCATGCAACTCTGGTAAAGAACTTCGAAAGAAAGGTGCCATCGCAGAAATGGCTAAAGAGTTCGAAGTCCCATTGACAATATTCAGAACTGTCGTTTTTTCTAAAATCGATTTAAATGAACAGTCTCTAAAAAATTCTTCAACATGCTTCTCGATGCTTTCCGGATCAAGCAAGATAGTTGTATAAGCTTTGCAATAGTCCAGTAAATGCCCCCTCTCCTGTTCATCACTAGAACGGGGAACTACAGTTAAAGACTCTGCTTCTTCAATCGAACGTTGTGTCGCTGGATCAAAAGCGCGAATTGATTCAATCTCATCGCCAAAAAATTCTATACGGTGAGCATTTTTATACAAAGGCGAGAAAATATCAACAATGCCGCCACGTCTGGCAAACTCCAACTGCATACTAACTTGGTATTCATTGTCATAATCCAACTTAACTAACAATTCACTCAACGATTCAGGAGAGTAGCTTTCATCTCCCACTTTTAACTCAATCGCATCTTCATTAAATTGATCGACTTCTGCAACTGGACTGATAAAGGCCGAACTGCTAGCCAAAATTATCATGGGCTCTTGTGAAGTTAAAAGCTTACCCAGTACAGTATTTCTCTCACCTTCATTATCTGGCTGAAATAAACCTTTAGATGTAGCGTATTCCGGAAACTCAAAAACCGGTCTCGAATCACCGGAGATCTTTAAAAATTGCTTAAAATCATCAAAAATAGTGTCTAGCATTGCTGAATTCTCCACAACTACCAGGGCACCCCCTTCAAGCTTAGAAATTGCGCTAAACAAGTAAAGAGCAGAGAGTTCCGTATCAGAAAAAACTAAATCTTTATAGCTATTGGGGTTGAGATTAGCAAAAATTTCATTTATTTTTTTATTAAAAGATGACATAGAATTAAAAACGGGTTGACTGATCAAGCATTTACCTTATAGTATTGGCCCTTTTCATATGAATGTAAATATGAAATATTAGATAACTGTTGGAATTGATTCAGAAATTATAAATGGAGAATAATTAGTGCCATCTGAAGTACAGACTAAAAGAGGCGAGCCAATTGACAAGGCTCTAAGAAGACTTAAAAAGAAACTTGACCGCGAGGGTGTTCTAAGAGAACTACGTAACAGACGTCACTACGAAAAGCCAAGTGAAATCAAGCGTCGCGAAGAAAAGAGACTGGCTAAACGCATTGCTAAAGAAAGCAGACTTCGTTAATACCGGAACCTTCTTTAGCTGAGTCAAGTCCAACACTTGCTTACATTTTCGCCGGATACATCCTTAAGTATCCGGCATTTTTTCCTGCAATTAAATGACGCACCTAAGGGATTCAGCTAACTATTCGCAGGTACTTCAAAACTTTTAAGATCCTGTCAAACTCTTCACAAAAACCTCCAGCCACTGCCACGCTCCACCACCACCGAGTATGGCAATAAATATATCTGAAACAAAGAACAGTACTGCTACTGCACCCATTCCGCAGAAATAATAAGTAAAGACCTTATTTTTCTTTCGCCGTTTCAATCTTTGCATAGCTCGTTTACGACGCTCTTTATTTAATTGGTATTTTTTAGGAGACCTACTTTTAGTACAGTAGGATTTTCCTGCTGTATCAAGCAGTCTATCAATTTCCTTAACAACCTTATCCCAAGCCTGAAATCTATCTTCTTTCTTTTTTCTAAGTAGCTTCGAAACAAAATCACATACCCCCTGAGGAATCGACACGAATACTCCGGCATTTATCACTGCTGAATTTAAATGTTGATTTAAAACTTCAGTATTGTCATCTCCACTAAAAACCGGCCTAGCGGTAAGCATATGGTAAAGCGTTGCACCGAAGCTATAAATATCCGCACGACAATCCCCCGTCTCCCACTCCCCAAGAATAACCTCCGGAGCAGCATAATATGGTGTCAGCATGACATCTTCACTTTTAGCTTCTCCCCCCAAACAAGCCAAACCTAAGTCAGCCAACTTAACATCGCCCCTATGAGTCACCATAATATTCGCCGGCTTGATATCTCCATGAGTTAAACGGCATTTACTCATACCATAATCGAGAGCGGCCGCTATACTTTTCAGATACTCCAAGCTCTCCCGCCAATCAAGACCTCCTCGATCTTTAATAAGGGATAAAATATCTTCCCCTTCAATCAACTCCATGGAAAAGTAAAAATGCTCTGACTCTGCGTGACCTACATCATAGGCACGCACTACATTTGGGTGAGATAACTGAGCTGCTGTTTGAGCTTCATGATAAAAACGCTGTACATAGGATTCATCATTTGCTAAATTTTCAGACAAGATCTTTAAAGCAACTGGACGCTTTAACCTCGTTTGAATCGCGTAATAAACATTTCCATTATTTCCATGCCCAATTTCTGCTATAATATCGTAGCCGCTAACACGAATATTATCGATAGCATCACCAGTCATCATATACTCGGCCTCATTTCCTGTTCCATCAAAAAGTATACCGAAGATTAACGGCAACTATTACAGTTTTTCTAAAGAAAAAATAAACTTTTTTGATATATCAACAATAATGAGAAGTTTTTGAAAAACTTGCGGGAGATTATAAAATAAGGCCCGATCTTTAGGGCCTCAAAGATGTTTAATTTTTAACAATGTCTTTCTGAACAACTTCGGCGGGAAGAGTACTCATTCCAGGCCAAACCTTTCTGCCAGGATAAAAGGATGTATTAATTCCAGTGTGGACACTATCTCCAACAACGACTCCAAACTTACGTCTTCCGGTATCCAGTAACTCACCTTCAATCATTGACTTGTGGTTCGTCCCATCATGCCTTAAATTTGAAGTTGTAGTTCCGGCACCAAAATTAACCTTTACACCAAGCACAGAATCTCCAACATATGATAAATGACCAACATTTGTCTTATCCATAATAAGGCAGTTCTTAATCTCAACTGACTGACCAATATGACAGTTATCACCAATGAAAGTGTTACCGCGAATATAGCAATTAGGGCCTATCTTACAGTTATCACCGATGATGACGTTACCTTCTATGAAAACACCAGGTAAAATGCGCGTCCCCTCACCTACAATAATATTGCCATGAGCTTCTGCTCTCTCACTCATTTCACCGTTAATTTCAGTTTCTGTGAGTCCGGAAATAAGCTGTTCATTAACCTTTAACAAATCCCAAGCGTATTTCACTTCAAAAGAGTTTTCTGATGGAACTTCTTCTACATTTCCCATTAAATCTTCTTTATTTAAAGAAGCAAGAACAACCGAACCACTAGCAAGTTTTCCGGTATCTAACAGCCAATTAACATCCTTAGAAGAAATCCAGGCATTTGAACGAACGTAAAAAGTCTTCTCGGAAAGGTTTTCAAGAATCCCCAATTGCCATTCACGAAATGTTTTACCGGCAACCTGACAATCAGCCAGAGGCTTATCAACTGTCAAAGGTACTGCTTTATCTGAAAACTCTACAAACTCAACCATATTTATCCCAACTCTGACTTAACAGCAGCTATAAATTTATCTGTCCAAAAATCAACATCTGAGTGCTTTTCCGCCTCAAGCAAAACACGTAGTTTACTTTCAGTCCCAGAGTAACGCAGTACACAACGACCACTACTACCTAAAGCAGCTTCACATTCTTGTAGCGTTGCTTGCACTTTAGTTAAAGATTCAAGTGGAGGCTTACTACTTACCATTATATTCGTCAGCTTCTGAGGAAAAACCTCCATACATTCAGCTAATTCCGCAAGGGTTCTACCGGTTCGCTTCATAAGGCTAAGCACCATTAATCCACCCAGGGCACCATCTCCAGTTGTCGAATGCTCATTAAAGATTATATGACCAGACTGCTCACCACCAAGAACAAAACCTCCTTGACGCATAGTTTCAATAACATAACGATCACCGACATCTGTGATAACCACGTCTATACCATCTTCTTCCATAGACTTATGGAATCCCAGGTTTGTCATAGAAGTTACAACGACTGTGTCATTCTTAAGGCGTCCCTGTTCCTTGAGATCCTTGGCACACATGGCTATAATTTTATCACCATTTACTATTTCACCTGCTGCATCACAGAAAATCACTCGGTCTGCATCGCCATCAAAAGCAATACCACAGTCAGCACCGTGGGCACGGACCATAGCCCCCATTTTTTCAGGATAAAGGGCACCACATTCTTGATTAATATTTAAACCATCCGGAGAGGTATTGGTCTTTATGACGTCAACACCCAGCTCTTTAAAGATAAGTGGATTCAAGTGATAACCAGCTCCATGAGCACAGTCAAGAACAACTTTTAAACCACGTAAATTTGTTTGACCTATACAAGCCTTAGTTCTTTCGATATAACGACCACCTGCGTCGTCAATTCTAAAGGCCTTTCCCATCTTTGTCGGATCTGCGGGATTTATTTCTTCCTCTGAAAGCAATAACTTTTCAATTTTTGCCTCAACATCATCTGGAAGCTTATAACCATTGCCATCAAAAATCTTAATCCCATTATCTTCTGCTGGATTATGAGATGCTGTGATCATAATCCCTACATCTGCAATCATAGACTTTGCCAACAAAGCAACGGCCGGAGTCGGCATAGGACCGACCATATAAACATCCATCCCCATGCTGATCATGCCACTGGTCAATGCTGTCTCCAGCATATATCCGGATAAACGTGTATCTTTACCTATAATAGCGAGGGTTTTACCTTTGCCTTTTGCACCGAATGCTGCCGCAATAGCCTTACCTAATCTAAGAGCCAAGTCAGGGTTAATCGGGTAAACATTTGCCTTACCGCGAATACCATCTGTTCCAAAAAGTTTGCCCATCGGGAATCCTGTTATCTAAATAAATTAAAAATTATCGGAAAGAAGCGTTATCAAGAGGCTCAACTCTAAAATGGAAATCAACCTTAGTTCCACCGACATCAAGCGTTATCATCGTGTTCAATCTTGTCAGCAACAATCTGTAAGGAATCTTCACTTCACCGTTCAGGGTAGTTACACCAACATTACAATCGCCCAGAATTTCCTCGGCATCCTGAACTGCCAATAAGAGCTTGCGCAACTTCTCAAGTTTGCCAATAAATTCATCATCCGTAAATTCATACTGTCTATGACAACTGGGACACTTAATCAGCCCCTGATCTTCCTTAAGCTGCATAAGATTGAACTGAATAGTTTCGTCACAATCATCTCCCATGCAGGAGTAATCAATTATTGCTCGCATTTTATTCATTTAGAAAGGAATTCCTTAAAATTGATTTTGCTTTACAAACTCGTTCAATTTCAAGATATTTCCAGAGGATGCCGGCAATTTAGGCAGAAAGACTCACCGGTCACTAGCCATACGCGATGTATAAAGCATCTCCAAACGTCTATGCTTCATCTGCGACCGCTGAAAAAGAGAAAACATGAGGTATAGAATACTGAGTATAACAAAAGCTACAGCGCCCCCCATATTATTAATCAACTCCGATGCCAAATCTTCTGGATAAAACTGTAATTCACCCGGGATTTCCATGGACAGCATAATCCCGTCTAATAATTCCTCGGATTCTAATATTTTTGACTGTTCATCACAGAGTTGATGAAATGCGACACAACCAAATGATGTCAATTTCATCTTACTCAGTAAATATCCACCGTCTTTCTCCCAGAGTATTCTAAGAATATAATTTTCGGAGTCGTAATTAAGCTCAATTGGCTCGCCAGTAATTCTTAACTCCAAATCACTCTTCCACTGCTGAATGAAAGTATTTTGTTTACCTGAAAGTCCCTTCATATGCCACTGGGCCCATTTACGATGCCGGTGAACTTGGTAAAATAATTTATCACTTGGCTGATCCCACTTGAAATAATAGCCCATACGTGGAGCTTTTTCAGCCTGCCTCACCCAGCCTCTAGATAGGGCAAAATGTATGTAACTTTCTTCATAAGGAATAAGCTCTGCCTGTAAAGAGCTCAGCAAGAAAAACAGGCTCAAAACTATTTTCATTAAGTGTCTCATAATATATTCATCCGCATAAAAGATACCAAAAGCCAAGCACACATATAAAGGCTCCCTCAAACCCCGTTCAAAAAAAACGTTCTTTTTTGATATTTTCTGCTGTATACTTTACAAAAATTTCATAGAATATAGCGGCAAAAATAACAATATTGGAAATCAATGGAAATCTCTTTTAGATGTCCTTCATGCAGAGTGAAACTGGGTGTGGAAGTCGAATATGCCGGCAGACGCATGTATTGCCCTAATTGTGAAGAGAAAATCACCATCCCCAAGGCCGGGCTTGGAACCTGGACGACACTGGGAGGTTGCCGCCTGAATAAAGTGGTTGGAGAAGGCTCCTCAGGTTCTGTTTATCTCGCTCGTGAAAGATCTATGGAACGCGAAGTTGCTATAAAGGTCTTTAAACCTGAACTTTCCAGAAACCCCATATTTCTTGAAAAATTTCAGCGGGAAATAAAAAATATAGCTCGTTTGACACACCCAAATATTGTCACCGCATACAAAGCCGGGTCCGAGCACGACTACTACTTCCTGGTTATGGAGTATGTTTCTGGAGGAACTATAGAAGACAGAATTATTCGTCATGGCTTCTTTAGCGAAAAAGATACTATGACTATCGCACTCCTGGTTGCACAGGCCCTGGACTATGCCTGGCAAAAAGAGAAGCTCTTACACTTAGACCTTAAACCAGAAAACTTAATGCTCGACCAAAATGGTACGGTCAAAATCACCGACCTTGGCATTGCCCGCTGCTTAAACGAATTCGAAATGGAAACTCAAGAAGAGATCTCGGGAACACCGGCATTTATGAGTCCAGAACAGGCTGAAGGCTTTTCCGACCTTGATTACCGCTCCGACATCTTCTCACTTGGCAGCACTCTTTACTATATGCTTACCGGCAAACACCCATTTGGCGCAGGCACTATTCATGAGACTCTTGAAAAGGTTGTAAATGAACCTGCTCTCGAGCCAAAGACTTTCAACGGTTCTGTGACAACCCGCATGACCGAACTACTAAACTCAATGATGCACAAAGATCCTGATAAACGCCCTCAAAACTGGCAAGAGCTTATTGGTACTTTGAAAAAATTCCTGGTTGCTGTGCCGGAAGGAAAGCAACTCATAATCCATAAATTCCCCACGGAACCACGCATACGACTGAATGGCGATACCCCAAATGGCTCTGTCGATAGCTAGATAAACTTTACAGTAATCATTTCTGATGATATCGTTACCAATGGAAACGAAAGACAACAACAAAAACTTCGACCAATCGCAGTATCACGAGCTAGAAATCCTCAAAACTGTCGATGAAGACTCACTACTAAATAATCGCAAAGCTGCCAGTAAATTGGGAGTCAGCGTTAAACTTGCTCATACCACCCTGAGTCGCATGGTTGAAAAAGGCTTACTGAACATCAAAAAAGAAAATTCCCGTAAGTGGCACTACTTCTTAACACCACAAGGAATTTTAGAAAAAGCCCGTCTAACAGTTTCTTTTTTTGAATTTTCCATACAATTCTACAAAGAGGCACGAAAACTGAGTGCTCAATTATGTCGTAACTTATCTGAATGCGAGCGAAAGCGCGTTATTCTACTAGGTAACGGAGAATTGGCTGAAATTACCTACCTTGGTATTCAAGAATGGGGCTTAGAACTAATCGACGTCATTTCAACAGAAGGGCAAACTGCTAAATTCATGGATATGACGACCATATCCATAAATGAAAACTTCAAAAAACATGATGCCATGATAGTATGTTTGTATGATCCATCTTTACCTATGGGAAGCTTATACCTCCCAGAAGGTGTCGAAAAATCCGACAAAATGGAATGGATCTTTAAATAACGGGTAAAATTGCCTCAAATTGAGTCTATATTTTACCCGGAGAAAATATTGGCGGAATTTGGATAACTTTATGACAGCTTTGATAATAGACGACGATCCGATAATTATTAATACAATACCAGACCTTCTCGAACTTCTCGACTTCGAAACTGTAGCCTTCAAAAATCCACTGGAAGGCTTAAAATATGTCGAGACAAATAGGCCTGAATTAATTCTCTGCGATCTCAGCATGCCTCAAATGAGTGGCCTGGACGTCCTCCAAAAAGCCAAAGAATTTCACCCAGATGCGATTTTTATAGTCATGACAGGATTTGCAAGTATAGAATCTGCCGTCAACGCCATGCGCATGGGCGCTGCAGACTACATACAAAAACCTTTCACGGTCGACCACCTGCGACTCATCATCAAACGAGCGCTAAATGAAAAGCAATTGCGCCAGGAAAACCGCGAACTCAAAGCTCAGTTGACCGATAGATATAAATTCGACAAAGTCATTGGTAAAAGTCAGGCCATGCAAAAGATTTTCTCACAAATTGAAAAAGTCGCTCCAACCAACGCCAGTGTGTTGATACATGGAGAAAGTGGAACCGGCAAAGAAATGATTGCCAGAGCCATTCACACCTACTCCCTAAGAAAGGGAAAACCTTTTGTTGGCGTCGACTGTGTTGCCATCCCCAGTCACCTTCTTGAAAGTGAACTCTTTGGTTACGAAAAAGGAGCATTCACAGGAGCCAATAATAGAAGATCCGGCCTCTTTGAGTCTGCCGAGAATGGCACCTTTTTTATGGATGAGGTCACCGAAATTGACTACGACGTGCAAGCTAAACTCCTTCGTGTACTTCAAGAACGTCAATTTAGACGCGTTGGGGGGCGAGAACTAACCAACATTGACATACGCATCTTAGCGGCAACAAAAAGAGATCCTCTCAAAGCAGTTCATGACAGGATTTTCCGTGAAGACCTCTACTATAGATTAAATGTCATCCCTATTGAGCTTCCGCCATTACGCGAGAGAAAAGAAGACATTCCTCTTCTTGTCCAACACTTTATGAAAGGCTCCTCTGCATTAACCAACTCAGACGAACCTGTTCGCATAGAAAGCGATGCACTAAATGCCCTTATAGGCTATGAATGGCCAGGTAATATTCGTGAACTTAAAAATATCATCGAACGCCTGTGCATAATGGCATCTGACAACTGCATCGTACTAGAAGACATACCGCATGAAATCCGTGGTTCACAAACAAACTTCTCAATTGACTTTACATGGGGCGAAGAACTATCCTTCAAAGATGCAAAAGATAAATGGATTGAGCATTTCGAAAAAGATTTTCTCTCTAAAGCACTAAGAAAACATAGTGGAAATATTTCAAAAGCAGCCGAAAAATGCGGCGTTAACCGACGTACATTCCATAGACTTATGAGCAAATATGAGCTAGGCAGCTTTAGAGACTACAGAAATTAGCGCTTTTCAATTTTGTCATCATCACGATCTTCCGGCATATCAAAAGTACCATCTTGATTTTGCCTGGAAGGACTTTGCTGACCTGGAAATGGTCCTGAACCGTGCATATTCGAATAAAAAGTAAAATTGCTACCAGTCATTTTTTTCCCTTTGAAGCTTTTGGCTATTAAAGGTGCCACTAATTTTCTAAATGGTGGGAACAGCAATGAAAAACCAAAAATATCCGTTATAAATCCAGGTGTAATCAATACTGCTGCTGCGACTAAAATCATTAAACCTTCAAGAATTGGATGACCTGGCATTTTCCCAGCTGCCATTTCCTGCTGGAAAAGGACCAAATGCTCCTTCCCCTGCTTTTTCGCCAGACTGATACCAAGAAAGCCGGTAAACAAAACTAATAAGAGCAGGAAGTCATAACCAATACGCTCTGCGACTTCTTTCATCACAAAGACCTCAGTTATGGTCATTATGACAAATAATAAAAGGAATTTAGCCATCTGTTTAAATCTACTTAAATTGCATGTTAATCATTTTCGCCTAATATATGCAGAAGAACTTGCAAGTCTATGGGGAAATTGAGTATCTTTAATTTTAAATATTACAGGAAGCCTTTGTGCGTTTTCAGTGTAGCAATTGCGATCAAATAGTTTCAATAGAAAATAACCTTATGGGATCTGTCGTATCCTGCGGCCATTGCCAAAATCAGGAAAAAGTCCCAACCGACCTTTATGCTCCTCGCTCAGTCATCAATGATTATGTAATTATTGAGCAAATAGGTATAGGCCGCCTGGCTTCCGTTTACCTGGCCCACCAAATGTCTCTTGACAGAAAAGTCGCCTTAAAAATCTTATCTCAAGAACTGGCGGATGACAGTGACTTCATCATGGACTTCTTCAGAGAAGCACGAAGTTCTGGGCGACTTAACCATCCAAATATCGTTCAGGCTTATGCAGTGAGTGAGGAAGAAGGCACATACTATCTCGTCATGGAATACATCGAGGGCTCTAACCTTAAACAAGTGATCGACCAAAAAGGCGCCCTCCCTTGCGAATACGCTCTGCGTATCATTCACCAAATCGCCGAGGCCCTTGCTTTCATTTGGAAAAATCACCAACTTTGCCACGAGAACATTAAACCTGAAAATATTTTAATTACAAAAAATAACACGGCAAAACTCAGTGATACAGGACTCTCCAAAGCCGCCAAAAGATTAGACTCATCGACGCCCTACGTTTGTCCAGAAAAAATCCTTGGATCAAAATTTGACATCCGATCAGACCTCTACAGCCTCGGAATCACTTTTTACGAAATGCTGGTCGGTGGCACTCCTTTTGAAGGAACAAATGAAGAAATCCGTAAGCAGCACCTTAAAACTGCGCCAAACCCTATTTCCGACTTCCGATCAGACGTCCCATCAAGCTACATAAGAATCATTGATAAATTACTAGCTAAACACCCGGATGACAGATACCAATCTCCTGAAGGACTTATAAGCGACATCAAACTAGCTCGTGAAGCAAAAGATGAAAAAGACATTCGCAAAGCTGCTTTGCGAAACCAGCGTTCTACCCTTAAGAAAAGCAATAAATCAAATAGCAATAAAAATACCTACTTAGTGATGAGTCTTATGCTCAACGTCATTTTAGGTGGAGCTATGGTTCTTATGTTTTCCGGTAAAACTCAAGTAACTGTTGCGCCTGTAGCAGATGAATTAAATAATGAACAAATACTTGCTTATGATCAAATTGCCCGAGACCTTCATACTGGCGACTTATCACAAGAGCGCGCAGAAACCATCCTTGAAGATGTCAACCAATTCATCACTCGTTTCCCAGACAGTCCTCATCTACCAATGACCCTGCATTGGAAAATTACTCTTGAGGAAACCGTCATCAGTTTACGTCGACTCGAAGAATGGCAAAAAGAATACAAAGAAGTCGATGAAACCAAGAAGCTCGAAAACCTAATAGAGCGAAAATAAAATCATTTTACTTTAATTTTCTTTTTGAGAAAACTTCAATTATTTTTTCCATGTTTGAGAATCAAAATATCAAAAAGATCATTTTTTTTATTTTTTTAACTACTGTTCTATCTTTTAGATGCTAATTTCAGCGAAATTAATTGAATGGGTAAAGGCATAAAGCTATGCGATTCCAATGTGTACACTGTCACGGACTAGTAGCCATAGATGACAGCGAACTCGGCCAACATGTAGGTTGTGGACACTGTGATGAAGTGGTACAGGTTCCCGACTCCAAGTTCTCTCCTCATGCAGTCATCGATGACTTTGTAATTGAGAAAATGCTTGGTCGTGGTGGCATGGGTATCGTTTACAAAGCTCACCAGATGTCACTTGATAGACCGGTGGCCCTCAAAGTCCTTATGAGTCAGTATGCGACTGACAATGACTTTATCATTGACTTTATCCGTGAAGCAAGAGCTGCCGCTCGCCTTAACCATCCTTACATCGTTCAGGCCTATGCAGTAGGTCAAGATGACAGCATCTACTTCCTGGCAATGGAGTTTGTAGAAGGTCAGACCATGAAGCAAATCATGGACGTTGACAAAACTGTCCCTCTTGAATTTGCATTAAACGTCACTGCACAAATTGCCGAAGCCCTTGGCTTTGCATGGACAGAACAAAAACTCATTCACCGTGACATCAAACCTGACAATATCATGATTACCGGCGATAATGTCGCTAAACTGATGGACCTGGGTCTTTCAAGATTTGATAACGACAAGTTAGCTGATACTGAAGACGATGATGAAGTCATGGGTACGCCTCAGTATATTTGTCCTGAGCAACTCATAGGTATGCCAATGGATGTCCGTGGCGATCTATACAGTCTGGGTGCTACACTCTACCATGCAGTCACTGGTGAATTCCCATTCCAGGGAAGAAATGCCGCTGAGATTGCTAAAAAGCATTTGCAGGATCCTTTGATTCCGGCCAATACTCATAATCCAAGTATTCCTCCTTCAGTTTGTAAACTGATAGATAAAATGATGGCCAAGCACCCAGATGATCGTCATGAATCAACTGAAGCTTTGATTAAAGAAATTAATCACGTTAAAGCTAATCTTACTGGAACTAAAAGATCTCCAAAGTCCAAATCTCAGCCAATCAAACTGAAAGCTGGCAACAAATCCCAAGGACCAAGTACAACATCCAAGCACATGTCTTTAAAAAAGAAAGGCAAAACTGGATCTTTCTCAAAGTCAAAAGGACCTGGTGCTTCCAGTAAAAATAAAACTGTCACGAGAAACACGAAAAGAACTGTTTCTTCAAGAAACATCGAATCTCCTGAGCAAGTTAGTGGTCGTAAATCCACGAAACCTGGAATGCCTGTAGAGGGAAAATATAGCAGCAAAACCAATCCGGCCCTTATGTTTGGAGCCATTGGCACAGTAGTAATCTTCTTAATTATGGCTGTCATTTTTGCTGTAAATAAATGAAACTAATTCATTTCTCCGATATTCATACCGGTGGTCACCTCAGCACCTTTAAAGCTCTTTTCGATAAACGCATAATAGGCACTATTAACTACAAACTTCGCCGTCAAAAATACATCCATTGGGAATACCTTGAAAAAGCTCTGGAAGTCATAGATAAGGAAAAGCCTGATTACGTCATCAACACCGGCGACATAACCTCAGTCAGTGCCATTGGTGAATTCAAAGAAGCATCCGAGCGATTAACTCCACTTGTTGAAAATAATTCTTTCACTTTTTTAAACGTTCCGGGCAATCACGATTACTACATAGACAATCCAGTGAACCTCAAAGCCAAAATTGACACCTATAACTTCCTCAACCGCCGAAAGTTTAAAATTGAAGATCTTCCCCACAAAATTGAATCTGAAGAAGCAATCTTCATTCTAGTAGATGAAAGCCGACCAAACTCTGGCACTCAGTCCAGCGGCTTCTTTGATGAGAAGAATTACCAAAAAATAAATCAATGGCTAAAAGATTCACCACAAAAACCTGTCATATTGATTGGCCATTACCCATTGCGGGATAAAATAGGAAATCCACTTTCTCAAAGAAGGTCTCTGGAAAACTCAGAAGCTCTCTTTACCATGCTGGAAAATGGCAGAATCAACGTTACCTTATGCGGGCATATTCATGCAGCCTTTTCCCGGGAAGAAGATTCTGGCTCATTGGAAATATGCTCAGGCTCCCTGACGATTGGGGGAAAAATGAACAAATTAGAATTTGATAAATCGACAGGCAAATTTTCCCAATCCTGGATTGATTTAAGATAGAAAGATTTTTATGTATTATCCAAAACTGGAAGAAGTAAAAGAACTGGCAAAAGAAGGTAACTACATACCTATATACTGTGAAGTTCTGGCAGACATGGAGACCCCCGTTTCTGCATTCCATAAAATCGCTTATGACGAAAATGGCAATAAACGCCCGTATGCATTTTTACTGGAAAGTGTCGAAGGCGGCGAAAAAATTGGCCGTTATTCTTTCTTAGGTTGCGACCCTATTTATAGAATGGTTCAAAATGATGATAAGGCTGAAATTTTACACAATGACCAAGTCATTGAAACTCTTTCTGGCTCATCTTCATTTCATAATTTACAGAGTTACCTTAAACGATTCAAACATGTAAAAGTTGACGGTCTTGCCCCTTTTAATGGTGGTGCTGTTGGCTATTCCGCTTATGAATCTATCGAACAGATTGAACCTGTTGTTGAATGCCAAAAAGAAGATGGCCTGGATGTTCCAGATGCCATGTATCAAATCACCGACACTCTTATAGCATTTGATAGAGTCAACCATACTTTGCAAATCATAAGTCATGTTGATCTCACAAATGGCGCCTCTGTAGAGGAAGCCTATCAAAATGCTTCAGGCAAAATAACGGCGATCTTAGAAAAACTTCATAAGTGCCCGACTCTTCCACAACTTAAAGCATTCAAAGCAGGCGAACCACTACCTTGTTCATCCAACATGACTCGTGATGAATTTAAAGAAATGGTAATCAAAGCCAAAGAATACATTGTAGATGGCGACATTATACAAGTAGTACTTTCGCAAAGATTTGAAGCAGAACTTGATTTAAGTCCTCTACAAGTTCACAGAGCATTAAGAGCAATCAACCCCTCACCTTACATGTACTGCTTACATCTTGGCGATGACTTTTCCATATCAGGTACATCTCCTGAAATCCATGCCAAATGCATAGATAATAAAATTACAGTCCGCCCGATCGCAGGAACAAGAAAGCGTGGGAAAAACCAAGAAGAAGACGAAGCTCTGGCGGCTGAACTTTTAGCCGATCCAAAAGAAAGAGCTGAACACATAATGCTAGTTGATCTTGCCAGGAATGATGTCGGTCGTATCTCCAATACCGGCAGTATTGAAATTCCTGACCTAATGACTATAGAAAAGTACAGCCATGTCATGCATATTGTCTCAGACGTTACGGGTCAACTTCGCGACGAACTGGACAGTTGTGAAACAATGAGCTCAACGTTCCCTGCCGGGACGGTTTCTGGAGCTCCTAAAATTCGCGCTATGCAAATAATTTCTGAACTTGAGAAAAGCAAACGAGGCCCTTATGCCGGAACTATCGCTTATTTCTCATTTGATGGCAACGTCGATTCGTGCATAACGATTCGCACAGTCATCATAAAAGGCAATAAAGCCTATATTCAGGCAGGAGCAGGCGTAGTAGCAGACTCCGACCCGGATTTCGAATTTGAAGAAACTCAAAATAAAGCAAGAGCCATGATGGTTGCCCTGGGCGCGGCTAAAGAGATGTCTAAGCTCTGAGGAAATAATGAATATCGATTGGAATAACCTCGGTTTTGAATACATGGACACCAAGTGTCATGTAAAATACACTTATAAAGATGGCCAGTGGAATGATGGTGAATTAGTTGAAGATCCTCACCTCAATCTGCACATCGGTGCTACTAGTCTACACTACGGCCAAGCCTGCTTTGAAGGACTAAAAGCTTTTAAAGGCAAAGATGGCCAAGTTAGAATCTTTCGTCCAGATGAAAACGCCAAACGCATGATCACCTCTGCAAGAAGAACTCTTATGGCTGAAGTCCCGGAAGAACTATTTGTCGAGGCTGTCAAAAGAGCAGTTACTGAAAATGCCGATTATATCCCACCCTACGAATCAGGCGGCGCTCTGTATATACGCCCTCTACTTATTGGTTCTGGTCCTAGAATTGGTATACAACCAGCTGATGAATACACCTTTATTGTTCTCGTAATTCCCGTTGGCAATTACTACAAAGGTGGACTTAAGCCAGTTGATGCCGTCATCATTGATGGCTATGATCGCTGTGCTCCTGGTGGTACTGGCGATGTAAAAGTTGCCGGAAACTATGCTGCAAGTTTAGAACCTGGCAAAATAGCCAAAGATAAAGGTTTTCCAATCAATCTCTATCTCGATGCTCGTGAACATAAGTATATCGATGAATTTGGCACATCAAACTTTATCGCTATTCAAGGGGAGAAATACATAACCCCAGATTCTAGAACTGTCCTTCCAAGCATCACTAATAAAAGTCTCATGACTATCGCTGAAGATATGGGTATGACAGTCGAAAGGCGTGCTGTAGAGTTTTCAGAAGTAAGTAATTTTGAAGCTGTAGGAGCTTGCGGTACTGCCGTCGTCCTAACTCCGGTTGATAAAATTTACCACGGAGAGTCCGTCACTGAAATCGGTGATGGTACAGTTCACCCTAAACTTATGGAACTCTACAACCAAATGACCTCTATTCAGCGCGGAAATGCCGAAGACAAACACAATTGGTGCGTAACGGTCAATGCCTGATTTACCACTGGACTACTCTACTCCCAAATCGACCAAAAGGTCTATTTGGGACAAAATCCTGCGACCATTCAACATCTACTTTTACACTCGTTCTTTGATGAGTATTGTCAGATGCTCTAAAATCCTCAATAAAGATAATTACTACGACCTTTTCATAGGTCACTGTAATGACATTGTTACATCCGTTGAAGCTACTGGTGCCAATATAGAGGCCTATGGCCTCGATAACATCCCCAAAGAACCTTGTGTCATCATCGGCAATCACATGAGTACTCTTGAAACTGTTACTCTTGGTGGAATTATCGGCAAACGCGCCAAGATCTCAATAGTCATAAAAGAAAGCTTACTAAAATATCCTTACTTCGGCGATATTCTCAGAAAACTGGAATGTATCTCTTTAACCAGAACTAACCCGGTTCACGATTTGAAGAAAATCCTCAAAGAAGGTCCGAAGCTCCTCGAGAAAGGAACAACTATTATTGTCTTCCCTCAACATACACGGGGAGCATACCACCCAGAAGACTTCAGCTCAATCGGCGTTAAATTAGCCAAACGGTCCAAAGTCCCAGTTGTACCACTCGCCCTGGACACCCGCCTTTGGGGAAAAGGTAAACTTATATCTGACTTAGGCCCCGTAAGCCGGGATATTCCCGTAAGATACAGCTTTGGTGAACCAATGATCATAGAGAAGAACGAAAAAGAAATCCATTCGAAATGCCTGGATTTCATAAGTAAAGAGCTCGAGAAATGGGGCGCTTATAAACCCTGATTACTTGTCTGGATAATCATATATTGCTGCAAACGCCGCAGCAACCGCCTCTACAGCCTCAAGCTCATCTTCACCTTCCGCTTTGACCCTGACATCATCTCCACAATGAAGAGCTAAAGTAATCAACTCTATCATACTCTTCACATTTGCAGCGCCACCGCTTCCCTGTGCCGTCATTGACGACTTAAATGGCATAGCAACTCTTACAATTGCACTCGATGGTCGACAATGGATGCCATTGATGTTTTTTACGGTAACGGTTTTCTCTTGCATTGACGCTCTCAATTTTGTGCTTAATCCTAGTATTAAACAGGTTAAAAAGAGCATTTCCAGCCCCTCAAAAAAAAATACTTATTTTTCTATATATTTTCCGTTAAAAATCAGTTTGATTAATTCAAAACCTAGGGAATATTCTAAGCACTTTTTGAGAGCAAAGAGTCCGCGATAGCTCAGTTGGTAGAGCAGGTGGCTGTTAACCACCCTGTCATAGGTTCGAGTCCTATTCGCGGAGCCACTCTTTTTTTCTCTTAAATGCTCCGCGATAGCTCAGTTGGTAGAGCAGGTGGCTGTTAACCACCCTGTCATAGGTTCGAGTCCTATTCGCGGAGCCAATTTTTTTTCTTAAATGCTCCGCGATAGCTCAGTTGGTAGAGCAGGTGGCTGTTAACCACCCTGTCATAGGTTCAAGTCCTATTCGCGGAGCCATTTTTTTTGAGTTATTACCATGAAAGAAATCGAAATTTTCTACGACATCATTTCTCCTTACGCCTACCTCGGCCTTAAACTTTTCTCTAAACACAAAATTTCACAAGAAGTCCAATTCACTATCACCCCTGTTTCACTCGGCAGCATCCTTGGGTCTACCGGAAACCCTGGACCGGCAAATATCACACCAAAGCGTAAAGTTGCTCTTTATGACTTCTGTCTTCAATGCATTAAACATGACATCCCTGCTCTTGGCCCACCCAAGCACCCTTTTAACCCTATGCCGGCAACACGATTTATAAGCTGCATCGAAGATCATGAACTTCGCTTTAAAGCAGCCCTTTTTATTAATAAATGTTGCTGGGCAGATGGATTGGCCGTTGATACAGAAGAAGCTTTGACTGATCTTCTAAAAAAGACTGATTTTTTCCAAAATGAATGGGAAGATATCTATGCTTTCACCAAAGCGAATGGCGGCCGTAAAAAAATGAAAATGGCCACCAACAGAGCCTTAGAATTGGATATATTTGGAGTTCCGACCTTTAGGTACGATAACGTTAACTTCTGGGGCTCCGACAGACTGGAACTTCTTGAAGATTACATAGAGAATCCAGATAAATACCAAAATACCAATTACCAAAAAATGCTCAATACTCCATCGGGAATGTAAGATGAAACAAGAAGATATAAGCTACTACCTTGTCGCAGATAAAACTCCTACTGAAGGAGTTCTCAAAAAAATACTTGAGATATGCGAAGCCGTCGACTATACGGGCTCACCGAAAAGCGTTTTTTACAATGGTCTTGAAGGTTTTAGCAAAGACGCTCAACTGGAATTTGAAATTCCTCCTAAAAACGCTTTAGAACACTCTGAAAAATACATCCATTCTAACTACACATTTCTAGAGTGGCACAATGACGAATTACTCAGTGAAACCGCTGAGCTACTAGAGGAGATCGTTGAAAAGTGTGAAGGAAAAGTGGATTCCGTATCCCTACTAAATGGACCTCACGAAATACTATCTCTGGAGAAAAACGAAATTGTCAAATCTGAATTCTCTTTTTCTTTTTACTTTGAAACTGAAGTTAATGAAAATATCGCTGATCTCAATCTAACCACCGATAAAGATCCCGATCTAAAAGAGAAAATTGCTTTATTAGAACAAATCTGCAATTGCACATTTAAAGGCTTCTGGGGCGGCTCTTAAATCCCCCCCTTTCTTCAATTAGATGAAGTCGACTATATTTTCCCTTGCCAACATATCCTCAACGGTCTCAGTCTCCCTGAGAAGGTGAAGTCTATTTTCATCATCTATTAATACTTCATTGCAGGCAGGGAATGAATTGTAATTCCTCAGATTCATCGATGAGCAATACGCTCCGGCACCTTCAATAACAACCAGGTCACCTATAGAAGCTTGAGTTAAAGTTCTTGGAGCCAATACATCATCTTCATCTAAAGTAAAAATATCGCCACTCTCACAACAGTGCCCAGTAACAACATAATCTTTAGTTTCATATGTCGCATCTTTAGGCAACACAACCATTGGGTGGCGTGAAGCATAAAGCGCAGGGCGGCTTATCGCATCCATGCCAGTATTTACTTTCAAAAAGCTAAAACCATCAATTCCAGTATCTACCAGATCATCAACTTCGCTCACCAGTGCTCCGGCAACAGCAGCAATATATGTTCCTGGCTCAATCTCGAGCTTAAGCTCACGACCAGTTTCTTTTTGAATACGAATAAATTCAGCTTTGACAACTTCACCAATTTCTTGTAAATCAGTTGTCTTCTCGTCACTCATACGACCGACCTTAAAGCCTCCTCCAAGATTAAGCGTATCTACAGAATCAAACTTAACAGCGAAATCCAAAGACATACAAGCAACCTGTTTCCAAACTTCAGGATCTGTCCCCGAACCTATGTGAGTATGAATCCTGGTTATTTTCAAATCATACTTTTCTGCAATCGCAGGAACTTGATCAACCTGTTCATGCCAAATACCGAAACTTGATGAAGGTCCCCCCACATTTGTCTGACGATTGCCACCGGAGCCAACTCCTGGATTAATGCGAATAGAAACTTCACGCCCTGGGAAATGTTTACCAAACTGCTCCAACTGATGCAGAGAACAAGCATTAAATCTTACTTTACCATCTTCAAATATGTTAAGATGTTTTTTGGGAAACTGCTGAGCAGTCAACTGAATTTTCTCACCAGGTATCCCCACCTGCAAACAACGATAAGCTTCATATTCACTACTGGCATCGAAGTGCAAACCGGCATTTTCCGCTATTTTCAAAAATGCAGTTAGAGGATTAGCCTTTAAAGCATAGCGAACTGTTAAGCCAAAAGCATTCGGGAAATTCATCACATCTTTACATGCCTGTTCTATAGCGCTTCTGTCATACAAATAAAAAGGTGTTTCAAAATGACTTGCAGCAAGTCTATACTGTTCTTCAGTCAACATCGATAAGTTTTCCAAAATCAATCTCCATAATGTATTTGAACTGAAACAACATCAGTTAACAATAATTTTACCTGCAACTTAGCACTCACTCGCTACTCAGCAACAAAATGAACCTAGAAGTTCACATTTTATTCATAACACCAAAAGCCCTCATACCAAAAGACACTATTAAAAAGAGAGCTTAAAGAATGAGTTTTCCTTGATCTCAAAAAAAAATCGTGTCATAAAACTCCATTTTCCATTTAAAACTTCATCCTTTTTACAGAGGATAAACGCAAATCACTGAGTAATTCGTGCTTAATTGAGCATAAATCAAAGCGAAAAAAAAGTTTCTCATTACAGTTTGATTTTAGATGTAAGCCACATATTATAGGCGCTCGCTTTTTAGCCGGAGCGAAATGGTTATCTGTATCATCCTGAGCCAAATTGATAGATACGAATAAGTAAACGTTAAATTTAATTTAGATGAGGTTAACTGATGAAAGTCAGGGCTTCTGTAAGAAGAATGTGTGAATACTGCAAAGTGGTAAAGAGACAAGGTGTCGTTCGCGTCATCTGTGAGAAAAACCCACGTCACAAGCAGAGACAAGGATAAGTTATGCCACGAATTTTAGGTGTTGACATACCCGGAAAGAAAAAAACGAGCATCGCTCTTACATATATCTATGGCATTGGTAATACTAGTGCCATCGAAATTTGTGAGAAGATCAACGTTTCTCCAGATCTGAAAGCCGATGATCTTACACCGGCACATATCGCCCAGATTACTAAATTGCTAGATGGTACATACGAAGTAGAAGGTGACCTTAGAAGACAGTTAACTCTGTCTATCAAACGTCTTCAAGCTATCGGTAGTTACCGCGGAATTAGACATCGAAGAAGTCTTCCTTGCCGTGGTCAGCGTACTAAAACTAATGCACGTACTCGTAAGGGTAAGAAGAGAACAGTCGGTGCCATTCGTGATAAAGCGGCACGTAAAGGCGCTAAATAATCGGGAAATAAATTATGTCTGAAGATATTTTAGGTGATGATCCAAATAGCATAGTTCTTGCACCGGTTAAGAGAAAGAAAGGTGCTAAGAGTAAGATTCAGCACAATGTTACGCACGGCGTAGTTCACATTGTTGCTACATTTAATAACACAAAAGTTTCCATTTCTGATGTTCATGGCAATGTCATTGCTTGGAGTTCTGCCGGTAAAGTCGGTTTCAAAGGCTCTAGAAAAAGCACTGCTTATGCCGCTCAGGTTGTAGCTACTGAAGCTGCAAAAAGAGCAATGACTTACGGAATGAAAGAAGCTGAAGTATGGGTTAAAGGTCCTGGAGCTGGTCGCGAATCAGCTGTTCGTGGCGTCACTGCTGCCGGCCTTGAAGTGAGCACTATTAAAGATGTCACTCCTATCCCGCACAACGGCTGCCGTCCTCCTAAGAGAAGACGCGTTTAATCGGAATATGGAGTAAAATTTACTATGGGTAAATATACAGGAAATAAAGCAAAGATCTGTCGTCGTTTTGGTGTTAACCTTTTTGGTAACCTTAAGTTTGACAGAATCCTTGAGAAGCGCCCTAACCCACCTGGAGTTCACGGTGCATCCGCGGCTAGAAAGAAACTTTCTGAATATGGCCGTCAGCTTAACGAAAAGCAAAAACTTAAAATTACTTACGGACTTCGCGAAAAGCAGTTCCGTCTAACATTCAAAAAAGCTGCCGCTAAAAAAGGCATCACTGGCGACAACCTTCTTCAACTTCTGGAAAGAAGATTGGACAACGTTGTTTACAGACTTGGTTTTGCCCCTACTAGAACTGCAGCTCGTCAACTTGTTAGTCACGGTCACGTGAAAGTTAACGGCAGAAAAGTCAACATCGCTTCTTACACTGTAAGAGAAGGTGAAGAGATAACAATCAAAGACTCTGATCGTTCTAAAGCTCTAATTCAGCGCAACATCGAACTTAGCTCTCGCAGAGAAGTTCCACAGTGGCTGATTCTTACTAAAGAAGAGCTCAAAGGAATGATTGCTCGCATGCCTCTACGTGAGGAAATGCCGTCTGTCGCTGACGAACTAATGATTGTTGAACTTTACTCTAAGTAATAGTTTAAGTTAAATTCTGGAGGATCTTTTCATGGGCTCAACTAAGGCACAATTTGCAATGCCATCTAGACTGGTACTTGATGAAAGCACTGCATCTGATACTTATGGTAAGTTCGTTGCCGAACCTTTCGAGAAAGGTTTTGGTCACACTATAGGTAACAGCATCAGACGCATTCTTCTTTCCAGCCTTGAAGGTGTTTCTGTAACATGGATTAAAATTGACGGTGTTCTACACGAATTCGCTGACATCCAAGACGTAGTCGAAGATGTTACTGACATCGTTTTGAATTTTAAGAAAATTAAATTCACAACAGATGGCGAGCTTCCTCGTAAACTGGAATTGGTAAAAGATACCAAAGGTCCTGTTACTGCAGCCGACATCATCACTGACGGTGTAAGTACTGTCCTAAACACAGACCAGCATATCTGTACTCTGGACAAGAACACTAAGCTACGCATCGAATTTGAAATCGATAGCGGACGTGGTTACAGACCAGCTGAGGACAACAAGCCAGAAGATGCTCCAATCGGACTAATTCCAATTGATTCACTTTTCAGTCCTGTTCTAAGGGTTTGTTACGATGTAACTGACACTCGTGTTGGTCAAATGACTGACTACGATAAACTAGAACTTGAGGTTTGGACTGATGGTCGCGTTCATCCACAGGATGCAGTAAAAGAATCAGCTATTATCCTTAGGGATCACCTATGCGTACTAGCTGACGTAGACGAAGAACAAGATAGCCCTGAGTCACTTATCTCGACTCCTGAAGACGAAGCTCTACTTCGTAAGATGCTTATCAACGTTCAGTCTATTGAACTATCTGTTCGTGCACAAAACTGTTTGAAGAACGCAGAAATCAAATTCCTCGGTGAATTAGTTCAGAAAACTGAGTCTGAAATGCTTAAGTACCGTAACTTTGGTAAAAAATCTCTTGATGAGATCAAAGATCGCATGCAGGACATGGGTCTCTGCCTAAGTATGAAACTTAAAGATGAAGTCAGACTTGCTTTCTCAAAAATTCTAGAAAGAGACGAAGGTAAATCAGATGCGTCATAAGAAACACTCATTCAAAATCGGTAAAAGTGGCGCTCATCGTAAAGCGATGCTAGCCAACATGCTGACAAGCCTCTTTGAACACGGTCGCATCAAAACGACTGTTGTTAAAGCCAAAGAGCTACGTCGCTGGGCCGACAAAATGATTACTTGCGGTAAGATCGGTGATCTTCACAACCGCAGAAAAGCAATTGCTGTAGTTCGCGATATCGAAGCAGTTCGTACAATTTTTGACGAAATTGCTCCAAAGTTCAAAGACCGTAATGGCGGCTATACTCGTATAGTTAGGCTTAACACCAGAAAAGGTGACGGCGCTGAACTTTGTTTCATCGAACTAGTAGAAGAAGAAATCAAATCTAAAGCCCCTAAAGCAAAAGCTGAAGAAGCTCCTGCTGAAGAGCCTAAAGTTGAAGAAACTGTAGAAGCTCCAGCAGAAACTGAAGAAGCTCCTGCTGAGGAAGCTAAAGCTGAAGAAACTCCTGCTGATGCCGAAGAGGCTCCTGCTGAGGAAACTAAAGCTGAAGATAAAAAAGAAGACTAATTCTTCTTCTGATCTTTTCTAAAAAAGCTGCGTTGTTATCAACGCAGCTTTTTTTATGCTTAGAGACTATACTTTTAGCAAGCCAACACCTAGAATAAAGTATGATTGAAACTGACGTCATAGTACTCAAAACGACCCCCTATCAAGATAGTAGTCTAATCCTCAAGGGACTATCTCCTGACTTAGGAAGAATCTCCATCTACGCTAAAGGCGCTCGAAAAATTTCAAAGAAATCTTTTCCAAGTATCGGCCTGTTCAGAGTTCTAACAACCAGCATTATTCAACCCAAAACCGGGGACCTCTATAAACTAAAAAACTGTGAAGCGATAGAAATAAATGATACTATCGCAGGCTACCCCGACCTCGTTGATTTCTCAAGTGCCATAGGTCAACTAAGTTTAAGCAGTAACTTCAATGGCATCCCCTGCCCTCTTTACTTCCACGCCTTCAAAGAATGTATCAACCAACTAAAGCATCGCCCACTTCCTTTTTCCGCCTGGCTGTGTAGATTAATTACCTGCCACCTTATGGAGCAAGGACTCTTTCCAGAAATGACACTCAGCCCAAATCAGAAAAAAATAATTGAAGCTCTTCTAGATAAAGATTTTAAGGCTTCTGCGAGCCTGAACCTAAGTAACGAACAGTGGTCTTCCATGCAAAGCTGGATCTTAAAAATCGCCGAATTCTCTGAAATTCAACTACCTATTAATAACTTCTTTTCTGCTTGTTAATAAAATGCCTTTTTTAAATATATTTACATCAAGTCATTTTTTTTAAATTTATCAAATTTCGCCCAAATACCTGCAATAGAGAATTTTACGATAATTGTTTCATTTTTGTAAAAGAAATAAGTTATTGATATAGCCTGTTAATAACTTGTTTATAATTTTGTTAAAAACTCGAATACCTCGATTGTTCAAACCGGAATTAAGTTATTTTTGGCAGATTTGTAGGAAGAAGTTTTCGAGGGCTAAATCTTCGTTAACATTACCAGTCAAGTCTTTACGTAAAATTGCGAGATCATTAAGACATTTTTCGGTCTCAGCAACAGTTAAAGACCAGGTCGGGCTGATTAAGTCACCATGAGATAACTGCGCAACTTTTACCCCAGAGCAAATCATAAAGTTCTGTGACATCCAAACTTCAACTAGACTAAGAACCTGTTCGCGGTAAAGCTTATAACGTCCCTCCGCCATGACAACAATTTTCTCTTTGAGCTTTTTCCTTTGAGCCGGATCATCTTCGTCGATTTTAAATTCCTCAGACAAAGCGTCGATTTCAGTCTGAGCCTTTTTCCTAAGAGTAGAAAAAACAGCTTTAACTTCATCACAAACAGCCAGAGCCTTACCTGCTCCGTCTTTGCCCTCCAGTGAAGTTAATACCGGAGAAATCAACTCGCCTAGTGAACTGTCGTAAGCCACCTTATTCTCAATAAGTGAAACTAAACGGCAACGTGATTTAATGGTATTTAACAACGCATCTATTCTCGTTGTCAGTAAGATAAAAACTGTATCCACTGGAGGCTACTCGAGAGTCTTTAGAAAAGCATTTTGAGCCGCGACCTGCATTCTATCTGCTTCGACAATAACCCCAATCTTTTTCATATTTGAGTTACTCTTATAAAAGAAGCGACTTTGGAACTCTCTTAAATCATTAACCAAGATTGTTCTTGACTTTGAAGCTGGCTCCAGGGTATACAACTCTGAATAATTTTTAGAGTCCAAAAGGTGACAATTTCGGCACTCTCCACAAGCGCCATGAGCTGTTAAATTACTACACGCAATAGTTTGTACCCAGTCATCGACAAATAACTGCAGCTCCTCAATAGAATCGCCACTAAAAATATAGCTCTGACCTGTCTGACCAGATTCTAAAGCTTTAAGCAACCTTTCAGGCAATCTGCGATAACGTTCATTAAAATCGAGTAAAGACACTTAAAACAGGTCTCCATTCTCCATAACCTTAAGAATCTGCCCTTCAACTTCTTTAAGTTTAAGAGAGGCATCGACTGGTACCATCTCAGAACGCTTATCGACTAACTCTAAGTACAGCTGTCTTGTTCTTTTAAAAAAATCAACTTTTTCTTGCTCAAATCGATCGAGCTCACCTCGACCAGCAGCTCGAGCAAGGCCTTGCTCGGGAGAGATATCCATATAGATAGTCATATCTGGAGTAAAATCACCAATTGAAGCATTGTGGATATTTTGAATCACATCCATATCGATACTTCTCCCTCCGCCCTGATAAGCAAATGTAGAATAGAAAAAGCGATCGCAAACCACCCAACTACCTTCATCAAGAGCAGGTTTGATGATGTTCTCTACCAGTTGTATCCGACTGGCATACATAAGTAAAAGCTCTGTACGAGAATCAACTTTCTCTTCAATGGTCTGATCTTTAACAATACTGCGAATGGCTTCACCCATAAGAGTTCCGCCTGGTTCACGGCATGTTGTTATGGATTTTACGCCCTTTTCAGTAAGATAGGCTTTAATGGTTTCCAGTGCTGTACTTTTCCCAGCTCCTTCGAGCCCTTCAATTACTAAAAATTTCGGTTTATCCATTATCGCTCCATGAAATTGTGATTGCTGAAAATAGCACCACTACTCAACATTAAAACACCGAAGAATTTGAAATTGACACTGTTCTTAGATTACATTAAAAACAAAAGCGTATTGTCATGAAAAAGTCAGTATTTCTAACAACTCCTCCACTCATATCTCTATTCATCTTTAGTGGCTGCCAAAGTCAGGCTGAGCCTGCCACAAATGTAGAAGAAGATAAACATGCAGACGTCAAACTCATCATTGACATAAAAATACTTTACAGGAAAACTATGTCAACAAATAGTAAACTCTGTAGTCTAGATCCCCAAAACCTACACTTAATACATCAGGCGCCACAACCTTGCACTTATGTTAAAAGGAAAATGTGATATTATTAAAGAAAAGACCAAAGATAAAAAACTCGTTTACCTCTGTGGAGGTCACAGCTCTATGAGAAGGTGATTTCACGCTTTTTTTCCGCATATTGCTAAAAAAATCACTATTGCTGACTAGATTAGGCCTCTTGGTAATTTAGCTAGTGTATAATTGAACAGGTTACATACTTTTCATGGACAAAAAATATATAAGAAATTTCAGCATCATTGCACATATTGACCACGGCAAATCGACTATTGCTGACCGACTCATGCAACATACTAAAACAGTCAGTGACCGTGAGTTACAAGAGCAAATGCTGGATGATATGGATCTGGAAAGAGAACGTGGCATTACCATTAAAGCTCACCCGGTCACTATGGAATATAAATCAGATGGCGGCGAAACTTACCAGGTCAACTTTATTGACACACCTGGACACGTTGACTTTGCCTACGAAGTTTCAAGAAGTTTAGCCGCTTGTGAAGGGGCTCTTTTGATTATCGATGCAGCTCAAGGCGTCCAGGCTCAAACCGTAGCAAACGTCAACTTAGCCATCAAACAAGGTCTGGAAATCATCCCGGTACTCAATAAAATTGACCTACCTGCTGCCGACCCCGAGATGTGCTACGAACAAATCGAAGAAATTTTAGCAATCCCAAGAGAAGAGTGTATCCTTGCCAGTGCAAAATCCGGTCTTGGTATTGAAGATATACTAGAAGCAATCATTGAAAGAATTCCTGCTCCTGAAGATGAAGCTGAGGAAAATGACAAGCTTAAAGCATTGATCGTCGACTCAAGTTATGACGCCTATCGCGGGGTCATCAACTATGTCCGCGTTATGTCATCCAGCATTAAAGCCAAAGATCAAATTCGCATGATGGCCACCAGCAAAGACTACGATGTAAAAGAAGTTGGTGTTTTCACTCCTAAAATGACGGCGACCAAAGAACTCTCTCCAGGTGCAGTAGGCTACTTGATTGCCAATATTAAAGACACTGCCGAATCAAAAATTGGCGATACAATCACTTCAAAACAAGACCCCGCGTCTGAACCCCTAGAAGGTTTTGAAGAAGTTCTACCCATGGTTTTCTCTGGCATCTACCCTATCGATACTGCCGATTACGAAACTCTTAAGTACAGCATGGGTAAACTTCAATTAAATGACCCATCATTCCTATACCAGGCTGAATCATCCGCAGCTCTTGGCTTTGGTTTCCGCTGTGGTTTCCTTGGACTTCTTCATATGGAAATCATTCAGGAGAGATTACGCCGTGAGTACAACATGGATATCATCGCCACTTATCCTAGCGTAGTCTATCATGTCTACCTTAAAGGTAGCGATCAAGAAATGATTCCGGTTGATAACCCAGTACACCTGCCTGACCCATCTACTATAGATAGAATTGAAGAACCAGTAATTGAAGCCGGCATCATGATTCCTGGCGATTACATAGGGGCAGTAATGGCCTTAATCATGGATAAACGCGGTCTTTGCCTCGGTACTGCAGCCGTTGATGAAAGACATGTTATGCTGACTGCCGAACTTCCACTTCACGAAATAGTTATTGACTTCAATGACAAGTTGAAGAGTATCACGCGAGGCTACGGCAGTATGAACTACAAACCAAATGGCTACAAAGCGGCACCTTTAGTTAAACTGGAAATGCTGGTAAACTCAGAGCCTGTTGATGCTTTTGCCTGTATAGTTCACAGAGATCACGCCCAGTCTCGTGGCCGGCGTCTCGCAGAAAAACTCAAAGAAGTCATTCCACAACAAATGTTCTCAATCGCCATTCAGGGTGCCATTGGTGGCAGTATCGTTGCCCGTGAAACTATCAGTGCACTGCGCAAAAATGTTACCGCCAAGTGTTACGGTGGTGACATCTCTCGTAAACGAAAACTTCTTGAAAAGCAGAAAGAAGGCAAAAAGCGTATGAAGCAAATTGGCAAAGTTAACATCCCACAGGATGCCTTCGTAAAAATACTCAAGGCCAGTAACTAATGAATCAACAAAAGCTAGATGTAATCTTCGGGATTATAGCGGCCTACTATATTTGGAAATGGTTTTTGCGCTCACCTGCAATGACTTTAAAAACCAAAATTAAGGAATACCGCAAACACCTGAATCACATCTACAACCTGAACCGCGACATCTACACAGATAAACTCAACGAGACTTTACTTGCTGAGATCGCTACCTGTGATTCTATGAAAACCGAAAAGGACAAAACTGTTCTTAAGGAATTTTATACAAAATCACAGGAAAAAATGAAGGACCTTATTCCTAAGCACAAGTTCCCGACTATGGCAGAATATTTAGATATCCTTCTCATCGCCTTCTCTTTGGCTTTTGCAGTTCGCGCGATCTTTCTTCAGCCTTTTAAAATTCCTACTGGAAGTATGCAGCCAACACTGCATGGCGTTAACCTATATGATGACACCAGAGCAACTATTGAAGGCAAAACTGCTGTTAAATATCAACAAGAAGTTCTCAAAAGAAAAATTATAGAAAAACCTGAAAGCAAACTTCGAAAATTTACAGGCTCCCTTTACTACGGTCAACAATACAGCGATGTCATAGCTAAAAATACCGGCTTAATCAAAAACCCGAATTCATTACCAATGGCTAAGCATGCTGGTGTAGGAGTCCCTCTCCTTGAAAGCTACTCGACAGTGGAAGTCGAGAGACGCCAATACACTCTCCCAATCCCTAAGCACAAGTTGGATCGTGAACTTGGCAGTAATGACGGCCAAATCAGCCGCATGGCTATCGAAGGCCAGCCTATTTTCAAAGGCGTCGTAGAAGAAGGCGATCATCTCTTTGTCAACCGTATGGTTTATAACTTCCGCCAGCCTCAGCGCGGTGATATATCCGTCTTTATGACTAATGGTATACTAAGCGATGGACGTCCGCTTTCTGGACTCTTTTACATCAAAAGACTCGTGGGAATTCCTGGAGATCGTTTAAGAATAAAAAATTACCAAACTTATCTCGTAGATGAAAATGGCAAAGAAACTCCTCTAGGCAAAGAACATCATTCTGCTTTTGAAAAAATTTACAGCCGCCAGGGGGGCTACCATGGCCACTTACGTGCAGGTGAGTCTATTGTCAATGGTAAACTTGTCGGTGGCAAAAGAGTAACTGACCGCATTTTTATGATCAACACTTCAGACTTACAAGCAAGAAATAGTATTGTTTTTAATCACGGCGGTTTAAACTACACTAAAAATGGTGACAAATTTACAGCAGAAACAGGATCAAATTGGATTGAAGTCAACTCCGAAAAACAAATAACTCTGCACGAGGAAAAACAGAAGTCAGTATTTATTCGAACAGCCAATGAAAATTTTGATCTACAGAGTATAATTCGCAGAGATGGATATGAAGCTCATTTTTATGATGAATATGATGAGTATAAATTAGGGGATGGACAGTACTTTATGCTAGGTGATAACTCCGCCAACAGTTTAGACAGTCGATACTGGGGGCCCGTCCCGAAATTAAATATAATTGGAACTGCGTTTTCTGTATTTTGGCCATTCTCCCAAAGGTGGGGATTCGCAGACAGTTTCCAACCGGAAAACAAAAAGACTGTCAGAGAAGGAAGATTTTAATCGAGGAAAATATGAAAATTTTATTTATTTGCACAGCTAATTGTACACGCAGCGCCATGGCTGAAGTTTATTTCAAACACCTGTGTAACCAGAATTCCCTGGCTCAGGAAGTCACTTGTGAGTCAGCGGGTATAAATGTCAAAGACATCTCGCCGATCATTGAAGAAACAGACGGTGTCGTTGAAAACCCTGTTCCTGAAGAAGCTCGCGAGATTATGAAAGGCTTAGAGCTTAGTTTGGAAAACCACATTCCAAGGCAAGTAAGTGCTGAAATGGTAGAAAGTGCAGACGCAATCGTTTGCATGACTAAAGAACAGCAAACTTATGTGACAGACAAATTTAAGTCTGAGTCTGAAGGTAAAACACGCTTACTACTATCAGTTATCGGCAATGAAGATGACCTTGATAACCCGCATTGTGGCGACATAGAAACCTTCGAATACTGTTTCTTAACTATGATGCCCGCTCTAGCAGAGCTTACTGACAGAATATTGCGTTCTGCAAAATAACCTATGAGTAAATGTGCAGCTTTGAGCTGCACTCTTAGTCATAAAAACATCGGAGGATTTAGTGAAAAACCTATCACTGGTCATGACAGTCATCGCTGCAATCATAGCGTACTTTACTGCCTCCTCCTCTCAAAAAACGACCGGCAAAGTTGAAGCTTTTATCCCCTTCAACATAGACTTTTCTCCTCAGACCACTGCTTTAATTCTTAATACAGAAGAGACTAGCGTTCATGACCTCACTCTGCCTCAACTCATTTCTCTGGATAAGGATACCGTTGAAATCATCAAAAAGGCAACCGAGGAAGATGGTGAAAAAATGGCTGGCTGGGCCGCAAACCTTGAAAACGAGATTGCCCAACGAAAAGTCCTGAAATTAGTTCTTTCCACTTGGGCCGATATTACTCCTCATACCACTGCAATGTGGACGGAAACCTTACCGGCATTTGACAAGTATCTCGACATATATCAGGCCGTGGCTGCAGCTTGGGCCCAGAATAATCCCACATTTGCAATCGACAAATGGGCCTTACACCTCGAAAAACAAAACTTTAAAATTCCTGTACTTAGAACTATTACAGAAGTCTGGGCTGCAAATGACCCCGAAAATGCCGGAGACTGGTTACTATTTTTAAATAAAGATGAACTCAGAAAAGCCATTTATCCAAACCTTATCCATACATGGTTTCCACAATCCCCCCAAGAAACATTTGATTGGCTGGTTAAATTTAAAGGCACAGACGAAGCAGATATCGACTCCCTTTATCTAATCAAACAGTGGGTAAGCAAAGATAGCAAAAATGCCTTTAGCTGGCTTACTTCAGAGTACTCCACACCATTTATTGACTCATTAAGAAGAGTTGCCGCGGTCCAACTGGCTAAAAATGATCTAAAGCAAGCTAGAGCTTTTATCACTAATAAAGATATGGAAAACGTCCATGTCGACCTTATAAATGCCGTCATCAATGAAAGTACTGGTAAAAACGACCAACAAGCTCTCGAAACACTTGGCAAAATTAGCGATCTCAAGCTCAAAGACAAAATCTGTTATTCTACTGCTATGAAACTGGCCGGTTCAAAACCTTCTGCCATAAAGTATGTTGAAGCTACAGGTTTCCTGAAATTCCCAGATCTGCAAGGCTTTTTTGAAAAATGGGCCAGCAAAAAAGGCCAGGAAGCTACTGAGTGGTTTAGATCCAGTTCGGCCACTTCTTTCTCACAGTTATTATTCAAACGTTTAATCGCTGAGTGGAATCAGAACAATCCAGATTACCATCACCCACCAGAAGAAGTCATTCCAGTTCTTGAGTACATACTCAAAGCAAACAAAGTCACCGATATGCTGCCATTTGAAAATATCTCACTTGCGGCTCGTACAAGATTTCAAACTTTTATGCTTAGATGGGAAGACCAAAAAAAAGAGCTCTTCCTTGCAACAGTCGCTCAATGGGCCCGCTCAAACTATAAGCAGTGCCTTGATTATATACGCCCAATGGAAGAATCTTCTTATAAATTACTTTTTCTGAAAGGGGCTCTACCGCAGACTCCATTTAAGGAAATAGACAATGCCATGAAAATTTGTCAGGCTCATAAAAATAACCAATATCGCCAGGACCTCATGGCACACCTAGCACTTGCTGTCGCTGCAGAAAACCCGGAACAAGCCTTAAATACACTACGCAAAGCAAGACGCTTAAATGCTTACTTTGTCTACCAGGTTATCGATAACTCTATTAAGCGAAAATCAAATGAGCTGTTGATTGCTCTCAAAAAGACCGTTCGCAAAAACTTACACATTTTCATGCCTTACTACTTCTACAATCGCGCCGCTACAGACCCAAAAGGCTCTTATACTGAAGTAAAAAAACTGACGAAAGAAATATTCTATACTCAAAGCCTTAAAGCGGTTGCCGCGGCCTATGCAGACTTCCACTTACCAAGACTCCTGAAGTGGCAAAAGAGCCTTTCTGATAACGAAAAAGCAATTGTCGGAAAACTTATATATTCCACAGTTGAAAATCTATGACAACTACCTATCATTTAAAAAAACTTCTTTGCCCAAACAGGCCGAGATAAAGTCAATCCCCTTAAACACTTAAATAATGTAGAGATAACATGTCAGACGCACTAAAAAGATCGACATACCTGAACAAAAACACAGGTGACTACTCTGAGCAAATCGAAATCAACGGCTCTAACTACTCAAAAGCCGATGACCTGCGCTATGGAACCAATCCTCACCAAACAGCAGCTTTCTATAAGCCAGCTGGCTTTGGTTGCCCAATTGGCGATATGGAAGTTCTTAAGAATGGCAAAAGCGGCCTTTCTCAGACAAACCTTGAAGATATCTCCTACGCTCTAAACATCGTTAAGTACTTCGAAAATCCAGCTTGTGCTGTTATGAAGCACGTTAATCCAAGTGGTGCGGCAACAGCAGACTCTGCAATCAACGCTTACACAAAAGCTCGTGACTGCGATCCGCGCGCAGCATTTGGCAGTACTATTGCCTTCAACGTTACTCTTGATGAACAAACAGCAAAAGAAATCATGACTTCATTTGTCGAGTGTGTCGTTGCTCCAGAAGTCAGCCCTGAAGCACTTGCGGTATTTAACGACCGTGAGACTTATAAAATAAATAGTCACATCCGTATCCTTAAGTGCGGTAACCTAAATGACCTGCCCAAGTATGTTGGTGAAGCAGATGCCCGCCACAATACGATCAAAACACTATGCGACGGTTCAGTTGTTATGGCAGAGCCACTACTGACAAACATCAAAAGTGTTGCAGACCTAAGACCAGCCTCGGGTACAAATAAAGCTCTCGGTGAAGTAGTTTCTACTGTGCAAGCGACTGAACAAGAAAAGAAAGACCTTGTTGCAGCTTGGTACATCAACATAAATGTTCGTTCAAATGGCGTAATTTTTGTTAAAAACGGTGAGACTGTTTCAGTAGGTACTGGTGAGCAGGATCGCGTTGGTGCAATTGAGCAAGCTATTGCAAAATTCAAAACTAAGTACGAAGGTGAAGAAGAGCTAGAAGGTTCCGTTATGGCATCTGACGGTTTCTTTCCTTTCGCTGATGGAGTAGAAACAGCTGCGGCTTCTGGTGTAACAGCCATTATTTCTCCAGCTGGTTCTATTAAAGATGCTGAAGTTGTTAAGAGAGCAAATGAGCTTGGTATTGCGCTTTATCACGCACCAGAAAGAATTTTCTCTCATCATTAAAAACATGATTGTCACTTTTATTTGATAAAAGTGACAAGTTGATTTATTTTACCTAAATCTGCAAACGAGGAGAAACTTATGAGACTTATGATAGCTCTTTTTGTGGCTGCATTTTTCAGCCTGAATTCCATGGCCAATACTGGTCTTGATAACTCAATTACTCTTGAAGCAAAATCAAGTGTTGATAAGGCTGTTAAGTACCTTATCAGTAAACAAAACGATAATGGCTCTTGGGGTCCTTATGGTGGCTTACCTGCAATTTCAGCCCTGGCTGCAACTTCTATTGCAACAAGTGCCGAAGCTTCTAAGTATACTAAAGAACTTAAAAAAGTTGAAAAGTACCTCCTCACTTTTGCCCAGGCAGATGGTGCAATTTGGGAACCGGGTGACAAAGGCTACCCGAACTACACGACTTCTCTTGCGACAGTTGCTCTTTACGTTATTGACAAAGATGCAAACAAAGACGTCATTCTAAAAGCTCGTAGATGGATGAAAAAGTCTCAGTTCACTGCAGATTCTGGTGCAACTCCTGAAGAATTCGGTGGTATTGGCTACGGTTCAACTAAAACTAAGTCTGACCTCTCTAACACTCAAATGGCTCTTGAGGCTCTTTTCGTAACTCAGGACCTTGAAATTGAACATGCTTCAGCTGAAGAGATGAAAGAAACTAAAGCTGTTTGGAAACGCGCTGAAACTTTCCTTAACCGCTGTCAGGCTCTTCCAAGTTCAAATGACCTGGCCTGGGCAAAAACTGCTTCTGGTGAAGATGTTGGTGGATTCATCTACTCTCCAGACAGAACCAAAGTTGAAGGTGAAGGCGATGCTCTTAGAACTTATGCTTCTATGACTTATGCTGGTCTTAAATCTATGATCTACGCTGGTTATGTTTCTGAAGACAAACTAATCAAAGACGATCCACGCGTTCAAGCCGCTATTTCCTGGGCTGGTAAGCACTACACTCTTGATGAAAACCCTGGTATGCAACTACAGGGTCACTTCTACTATATCAACACTTTTGCAAAAGCTCTCGATGCCTACGGTGAAGATTTCATCACAGACAAAGATGGTAAAAAGCGCATGTGGAGAAGAGATGTTGTTAAAAAACTTCTTTCACTTCAAGCTGCAGATGGTCACTGGGTTAACTCAGAAGGCCGCTGGATGGAAAATGTACCTGAGATGGTAACCGCTTACTCACTCATGAGTATGAACCACGCTCTATCTAAACAGTAATTCTCAATTTAGAATTCTCCTGAGGATTTAACGGAAGTCGCTCTGGCGGCTTCCGCTTTCTATTTTATGGCCAAAGCACCAATACCCAAAACTGCTCCAATTGAGAGTAACATTAAGCTCCAAGAACATTATAAAGGCGCTATTGCCCTGCCATCTTATAATGAAAGTAAAACATTACCTGCCGTTTTAGAGAGTCTTCTCAAAAACCCTGCTGAGTTCATCGAGCAAACTCTCATAATTATAAACGTCAACAATCGGACATCTGCGGATAATTCAGATAACTTGAAGACTCTGAAATTTCTTCAAGAGTTTCACTCTCCGCTACAACTAGCCTGGCTGAACTCAACCGAAGAGTTTTCTTTTGCCGACAAATTTGGTGTTGGACTCGCTCGCCATCAAGCTTGTAGTTCAACCTATAACTTTCTCAGTGATCATTCCCCTATCATCAGTCTCGACGGCGACAGCCCGGTCAATCCAGAGTACCTCGAAAACATCTACAAACACTTTGAAAATCCAAAACACCAAGCCGGCCACGTTCATTTTAAACACCGCCTCGTCACTGGAGAAAAAGAAAAACTTGCGATTCAGCTGTACGACAAACATCTTTATCTACACCGTGAAGGCTTACTCAAAGCAAATTCACCCCATGCGTGGTATGCCATCGGCTCGACCATAGTCTGTACAAAAAAAGCTTATATCAAAGCTGGCGGGTACAATCCCAGGAGAATGGCAGGAGAAGACTTCTACCTGCTTCAGCAACTGAGCAAAACCGGTTACAAAATTAACATCATCGATGAAGCCTGGGTATATCCTTCTAACCGTCAATCTGACCGAGTCCCTTTTGGTACCGGCAAAGCAGTAAATGAAATAGTTCAGGAAGGCGAATGGCTTACTTATGCTCCTGAATGTTACAATGAACTTGGCAGACTCCTCGAAGTCATTGAGAGTAATTTGGAAACTTCTGCTGAATTCATCATCAAACTGTTACCGCCATTGACTCAAAACTTTTTAAAGCAGCGTAAATTTCACGAAAGCTGGCCCAAACTTCAGGAAAATAGCAAAACCCCACAAATACTTAAACAACGCTTTCACGAATGGCTGGATGCCTTCCAGACATTGAAGTTCATACACTTCCTAACAGAGAAAAAATACCTAAAAGTAAAAGTCTCTCTCTAAATATTCGATTAATCTCAAGCTTATCTGTCAATAAACTCACAAGAAATAACTGTCTCATCTTTTTATCTCTAATGTACAGCAGTACTTTCCACTTGTGTTAATTTTTATATTAAGGAATATTATGTTTAAAAATCTACCTAATGCTCTATGTGTGTTTCTACTGATCGCCCTGGTTACTCCAGCCTTAGCTCAGAAGAAAAGAAAACTTATGGAGATTACTCCGGAAATTCGGAAAAAGCTAAAGAAGGCTCTTCCATCTGAAGTCGCAAAACCAAAAGCAAAGAGAAAAGTCCTTGTTTTCAGTAAATCCTCAGGCTTTCTTCATACCTCAACGTCTGTTGGCAACGAGCTTCTCAAACTTATGGCTTCTGAAACTGGTGCATTTGAAATTACGATCAATGAAGATCCTTCTACTTATACAGATGAGTATTTGAAGCAATTCGATTGTATTGTTGTTAACAATGCCACTTACATCGATAAAGCCTTTAAAGGCACTAGCCGTGAAGCATTCCTTAACTTCATCAAAAATGGTGGTAACTACGTCGGTATCCATGCTGCATCTGACGGCGGTAAAAAAGCCTGGCCGGAATACTCCGAAATGGTTGGTGGACAGTTTGACGGTCACCCTTGGAACGCAGCTGGTAAATGGGCCATGGAAGTCAACGATACAGCCAATCCAATCAATAAGCCATTTCCTGAGAAACTATTTATTTTCCAGGATGAAATTTACAGACAGTCCGGTCCTTACAAGAAGTCAGCGATGCATACACTTCTTAAAATTGATCCGGTTAATGACCCTCTAAAAGTCAAAGAAGGCGAACAACCAAGCAAGAAAAAAGTCACTCACCACCGTGAGTACCCAATTTCCTGGATCAAAGACTATGGTAAGGGCAAAGTTTTCTATACGTGTTTTGGTCACAGAGCAGAAACTTACTACGTACCAAAAATCGTTGATCATATGCTGCGCGGCATTCAATGGTCACTTGGTGATCTTGAAGCTGAAATGATTCTCGGAAAATAGTCGACCTACAAGACTATTTATTTAAGCCCCTCCAACCGGGGTGGCTTTTTTATTTCTCTCTAAATCTACAAGTCTGAAAAGAATTTATCATACTCCCATATATTTAAGTCATCAATTCATAATGATCTGTAATGTACTTATCGTAAGTATCGTTAGTTACCTCAAGATGTATACAAATAAATTATGAGAGTCAAATGAATAAAACCTTTTCACTTCTACTTGTGTTTGCCTATGCCCTGAATGCTCAGGATAAACCTAACATTCTTTTCATCTACACCGATGACCAAATTTACCGGACAGTCAGCTGCTACGAAGAAGACTACGGCTGGGTTTAAACACTAAATATTGATAACTTAGCAGAAACCGGTGTACGCTTTAAATCTGCCTACATTGGCACCTGGTGTATACCCAGTCGCCTGACTATGCTAACCGGCCTCCTTCAACACGGTATGAACTCTGTGAAAATGCCTGGTGATTATCCAGTCAACTTATATGATTATCAAGCCATTCCATTCTGGCCAAAAACCTTCAGAAAAAATGGTTACTTCACCGCTCACCTTGGTAAAGTGCATACAGGCATAGACTTCGGCTATGGTCGCGACTGGGATTATCAGATCGTCTGGAATTGACCTAAGTACACAGAAAATGTCTTCAACTATTACTACGACCAGGAAATTGAAATAAATGGCAAACACATTGGCAATGTTCCAGGCTACAGTACAGACAACTGTAGAAGTGGGCCGAAGACTTTATTCGTAGAGCAAAACGCGATTCAACGAAACCATGGGCTCTCTGGCTCTGCTATACCGGAACTCACAGCCCTTCCACTCCGGCAGACAGACACAAAACAGCCTATAAAAATGTCAACATCCCAGTACCGGCAGATGTCTTTCCTCCAAGTCAAAGAAAGCCTTCCCATGCAAAAGACCGCGATACCTGGATTACGGATGCAAATGGAACTCCAATTCTAAAACATGGCAAAGGCGGTATGCATGGGAATACTCTGCATGATTGGACTCGGCAATACCATCACCATCGATGAAGACGTCAGCAAATTTGTCAAGGCCTTAAAAGAGTCTGAAAAGTACGACAACACACTTATCATCTTTACATCTGACCAGGGCTTTGCCTGGGGTCAGCATGGCTTCAAGCTCAAAGTTGTAGCTTACGATGACAACATCAAAGCTCCACTTATTATTTCATACCCTAAAAAAATTGCCGTAAATAAAGTCAATAATTCACATATTAGCGGTGCTGACATTACTCCCACTTTATTTGACATCGCAGCTATCAAAACGCTCTGGCGCATGGATGGTCCCAGCCTGACTCCACTTCTTGACAAGCCTGAACAGGATTGGCAACATTCAGTACTCATGACCTACACCATATTCTAATAAGGTGAAGACACTCAAATTGTTCCTACAGACCCGGAAAAGCTCATCCATAAAAGCGGCGTTCCCTGGTGGAGTTCACTTACACAGGGCCGCTACGAATTCATCCAAACTTTGATTAAAGGTGAGCCTCTGGAACTTTATGATCTGATCAACGATATACAGGAACTTCATAACCTGACAGATAAAGATGAATTAGAGGAAATCGTTAGGGCTATCAACAAACGATGATTAGTGAAATAAAAATAACAAACGCCGGCTTCGCAGACAAAACTCTGTCTCTCTCCAAGCAATTGATTAACAAGACTTAGAGGCAGCTAAAAACAGCATATTCCTCTCAGTCTTCCAGAAGCTGTCATAACCTTTTTTAAAATAACCCATTTCGAAATAGCCTTTACCTTCAAATACACGCTGGAAAATTTTGTCAAATATGGCAAATTCATGCATAAACTTTATAAAGAGCATCGTCAGTAAGAAAAGATTTCAAATTTAAGGTTAGCTATGGAAGAAATAAATATACAGGAACTGCAAGGCCAGGTGACTGAAGCATCAGCCTTTATACAGCCTCTAAAACAAGAACTTGCCAGAGTCATCGTCGGTCAGGAAAAGCTTATCGAAAGACTGATAATCGGTATGATCACCAACGGTCACCTCCTTGTTGAAGGTGTTCCTGGTTTGGCAAAAACTCTGACAATCTCCAGCCTGGCTAAAACCATCAGCGCTTCTTGCTCTCGTATTCAGTTTACTCCTGACCTACTTCCGGCTGATATCATGGGTACTTCCATCTATAACCCCAAAGAGCACGAGTTCACCGTCAAAAAAGGTCCAGTGTTTGCCAACCTGATTTTGGCAGACGAGATCAACCGTGCACCTGCTAAAGTACAGAGTGCTCTCCTGGAAGCAATGCAGGAAAGACAAGTTACCATCGGTGGTGAAACTCACGGACTACCTGATCCATTCCTCGTTATGGCAACCCAAAACCCACTTGAGCAGGAAGGTACCTACCCTCTTCCAGAAGCTCAGATGGACCGTTTTATGATGCAAGTTGTCATCTCTTATCCTAAGCGAAATGAAGAAGCTCTGGTTCTTGAAAGAATGGCTCATCCAGATGTCAAAATTGACTCCAGACCAGTAACAAACCTCGAGAAACTAGCAAAAGCTAGAGCTGTGTTGGATAAGATTTACCTCGACCCTAAAGTAGCTGACTACATTCTCGACATAGTCATCGCCACTCGCCCAGGTCACACTGATCAACTTTCTGATAGACAAAAAGATGCCAGACTTTCAGAGCTGGAATCACTCATTGCCAGTGGTGCTTCTCCACGTGCGACTCTAGGTATGGCTCTTGCAGCCAGAGCTTATGCTTTTATTCGCGGACGTGCTCACGTTATTCCACAAGATGTCAAAGAAATTGCTCCAGATGTTCTACGCCACAGAATCATTCCTACCTATGAAGCTGAAGCTGAAGATCTGACTACCAGTGACCTAATCGACAGGATTCTAAACGAACTGCGCACTCCATAAAGTATGATCACCAAAGAAATACTGGCCAATGTCCGCAGGATCGAAATCCGCACTCGTCGCATTGTCAATGAAATGACTGCCGGCGCCTATCACAGCGTCTTCAAAGGACGCGGTGTTGAGTTTGCCGAAGTTCGCGAGTACCTGCCAGGCGACGACATTCGAACTATTGACTGGAACGTTACTGCTCGTATGGGCGCTCCATTTATAAAAAAGTTTCAGGAAGAACGCGACTTGACTGTCTTCCTGATGGTTGACATTTCAGCTTCTGGTGACTTTGGACGCCAGCGTTCAAGAAATAACATGGCCGCTGAGATCGCCGCAGTATTATCTTTTAGTGCTATCCGCAACAAAGACCACGTTGGTCTCATGCTTTTTAGTGACAAAGAAGAACTGCACCTGCCGCCCAAACGAGGTAAGCGCCATGTCATGAGGTTAGTTCGCGAGCTACTTGCCCATGAACGCCAGGCAAAAGGCAGCAATATAAAAATGGCTCTCGACAAACTTATGAAGACTGCCAAACACAAGACTGTCACCTTTCTTATCTCTGACCTCATGTGTGAAAACTTTGAAGACTCGCTTTCCATCGCGGCCCGTAAGCATGACATAATCGTCTTGCACCTCATGGACCCCATCGAGAAAAAGCTTCCAAGTGGTCTAAGTGGTCACCTACTCTTGGAAGATGCCGAAACGAATCGCTTTTCATTTTTTAATTCAGGCAGCCGTAAAGAAAAAACCGCCCTGGAAGAAAGAGCTCAAAAACTAATCGAACACAATAAAACAGTCTGTAAAAAAGCCGGCGTTGACCTCATCCAAATAGAAACTGGCGAAGATTACGTCAAACCTCTTATGAATTTCTTTAAGAAAAGAGGGGCAAAATGAACCGCTTTCTAAAATGTTTTTTAATATTCCTTGCCGCCCTCTTACTCATTTCGACAATATTTGCCGGGCTATTCTGGCACAACTGGCAAAAAAATGAACCCGCGTCAGTCAAAAATACTGAGCTATCCACTGCGAAGCCTGCAATCGGCACACCTTTTACTGTTAAAGCGTTTATCCAAACACCCTGGTATAGAAAAGTTGAAGCCCCAATCACCTTTTCAGGCAGTAACGATATTCAGGTCTCTGGGGAAGCTAAAATTTCTTTCTCCTCCGCAGATCTCAAAGGTTCTTACTGGGAACTGAAGGTTGACTTACTCGCTTTTAAAAACGGTAAATACAAAGATCTTGAATTAACTAGCGGCTTATCAACAGACAAAAACGGCAAGCAAAGTAATCTTAAGGTATTCATACCGGAAGTAAACGTCAGCAAATTGAAAGTTGATAAAAAAGCTCCGATCGCTCTTCAAAACAAATTAACTAAAAGCGTTTTCAACACTCCAATTATTGAAGAAGACGAAACCAGTAACAACTGGATTTGGATTATCCCTACTGCTCTTGCCATAATCTTGTCAATCTTCTTATTCAACCGCAAAAGTGCTGCAAAAGTCAAAGTTGTCTCAGCCTGGGATGAAGCTCAAAGCGCCCTCAAAGCCTTGCAAGCAGACCAACAACTCAATGACGAAAAATTCTTTGTCCGCCTATCTGACATTTTACGTCTGTATATTGAAAAACGCTTCAACCTGCCAGCAACCGAAAAAACCAGCGAAGAGTTCATTCTGCAAGTAAAAAATGACGACATTCTTAAAGAAAAACATAAACGCTCACTGGAAAACTTTCTTTCCACTGCTGATATGGTAAAGTTTGCCAGAATGTCGGCCAACCCTGAACAAAAACAAGACTGCTTACTCATGGCTGGTTCATTTGTTAAAGAAACTATTCCGCTAGTTTCAGGAGGAGCTTCATAATGTTCAGATTTATTAACCCATGGTTGCTGCTTCTCCTCATTCCGGCAATTATTACTTTCATCATTCAACTTTACCGTAAGCCACCATCAATCATCGTTTCAAGCGTCGATCACTTCAGTGGCGAAAAAGGGACATACAAACCAAAACTTGGAATCCTTGGTTTCCCGATCCTCTTGGAATTTATCGGAATTGTTATTCTCATTGTTGCACTCGCCCGCCCTCAAAGTGGCAAAGAAGTTATTTTAGATATCAACAACGGCATTGACATCGCTCTTTGTCTGGATGTCTCTGGCAGTATGGAGTACTTCGACCCCAAGAAAAATGACTCATTCAATGCTATCGCCAAACAGATTAATGACGGTGATTTAAAATCCAGAATAGACATCGCTAAAGAAGAACTCAAGCGTTTTATTGACAAGCGACCTCATGACCGTTTGGGTGTTTTTGTTTTTGCCAGTCAGCCATACCAATTGCCTCCTTTAACAATAGACAAAAAACTTCTCAGTAACCGCATCGAAGAAGTCAACGTGAATATGCTCGGTGAATTCCGTGGCGGAACTGGTATAGCCGCTCCACTTGCCAGTGCCATCCAGCGTCTAAAAAACTCAAATGCCAAACGCCGCGTCATTATCTTATTTACCGATGGTGCTAACAACGAAGACCAGCAGTTGACGCCTATACAAGCCGCGGAACTTGCGTCTGAGTTTAACATCATAATCCACACAGTGGGTATTGGTAGTCCAAATGCCGTTAAAATCTCTCGACACCCATTTTTCAATAATTCCACACTCACCCAGGCCGCCTATCAATTCGACGAAGAGCTTATGCAAAAATTGGCAGAACTCACCAAAGGCCAGTATTTTCATGTTGAAGACCGCGAAAGTTTTACAGAAGTTATGGATGCTATCGATAAACTTGAAAAAGTCGAGTTCAGACAACCTCGACACATGAATTACAAAGATCTTTTCCCGGCCCTGCTATACACAGGTATCGCAATGATTGGCTTGGCTTTCTTACTCAACAAAACTGTTTGGCTGAGGATTCCCTGATGATAGAATTTGTAAATACTTCCTGGTGGCCTTTATCTCTCATAGTTTTGATCATCGTGGCCTTGTGCTGTATTTGGTCAGAGAAAAAACGCCGCAAAACTTTGAACCAATTGCTGGAAAGTGACATGGCAGAAAAGCTTGCATCCACCTCCTGTGGCGTCAAAAGAATTTGGCGAAACATACTCTTTACCGCAGCCTGGTTATTTTTAGCGTTTGCTCTTCTCCGCCCTTTTAGTGGCATAGATATCGAGGAACGTCAGCAATCCACACGTGACATTATGATTCTATTCGATGTTTCTAACAGTATGAATGTCGTCGATGCTTATGGCGATTCACGCTTAAAGTATGGCAAGAGCCTTACATCAAAACTCCTCAAAGCTTTGCCTGCAGACCGCTTTGGGCTTATGGCCTTTTCGGGTCTGGCATTTACCGAATGCCCAATGACCTCAGATACTTATAGTTTTGAAGCTGCGCTTGACGATATGAGCTCTGACAAAATTCCACTCGGTGGTACAAATATCGAAATTGCCTTGGACCAGGCCCTCACAGAATACTCCGAAGGAGCTCCACATAAAGCCATTATTCTCATTTCAGATGGCGAAGAAATAGGCGGCGATTATACCGCTGCCTCAGAAAAAATGAAAGAGAAAAACATTAAGGTCATTACCGTACAAACCGGAGATGAACGCAAAGCCGGTTCTGTCCGCGACAGTAAAGGCCGGCCACTCAGAGACAAACAAGGACAATTATTGACGTCTCAGGCAGACTCTAAAATCTTGAAGGATGTAGCAGATAAAACCGGCGGAATTTACCTGCCATTTTATCCAGATGGTTATTCTGGTCAACAGCTAAGCCAAATCGTCGCTCATATAAACAACATGAAAACCGGTCAGGGAGAGAAAGAAGTTATCCGTAAACCTCGTGAAATCTACCAACCGTTCCTATTAGTCGCTATAGTACTACTCATGGTTCGTATGTTTTTGGGTGAACGCCGCAATAAAACCATCGCCATATCGACAATTTCTCTGGTATTCCTAACACAGACACTGCTTGGTCAGGCCCTTCCTACTCAGCCACAAGTCACAGCACCTCACGGCCACATGTCCCCACAGGAGCCGCAAATATCTGAGAAACAACAAATCGTGCTGAATAAACTGCGTAACGAAGAATTAAAACTGCAAGCAGAAACAGAAAGTGAAACTCTTGAGGAAAACATCAAATTCCTTTCTTGGTATAATCTTGGCTTAAACCTGGCAAAGCAGCACAACATAGCACCCTCACCTCCACAGCAAGCCCCACCTCAAGAAGGAGAAACTCCCCAGCCAACCCTTTTTGACAGAGCTGCCCAAGCTTACGCTACAGCGAGCTCCATACCCGATAAAAATAACAAATTACAGGCATCGGCAATTCACAACAGAGCGGCCTTATTTCACCGGGAAGCCCGTAAAATTTATCTTCAGGATCCCGATACTGCCATTTCTCATTTAAACGAAGCTCTGGCTGGCTACCGACAGTCTTTAAGTATCTTGCCGGCAGATCAAAAATCCATGCGCAACCTTCAATTGACCTACCTCCATTTGGAAGATGCAGAACTGGCGAAAGAAATGAAAAACTTCCATCAACAAGCGGCCCAAAACTGTGGCAAAGCTCTTCTGGAAGTACGTGAACTCAAAGAGCGCAAAGTCCTCATTGATAAATTGGCAGAGAGCCTCAAGAAGTCAGATGAATTTGTCAACAAAGCCAAAGAAAAAGCCTTAGAACTGGAATCACAACAACATCAACAACTCTATATGCATGTCAGTCAACTGCTGACAAAGTCTACGGCTTCTCTTTCAACTGTTTTAAATGATCAACAACTGCTCCAACAAACTGAAAAAGATATAGCCGAAGCCTACCGCTTACTCGGTGGAAACCCCGACCAGCCTCAAGATCAAAATAACCAACAAAATGATCAACAAGGTGACAATCAGGATCAAGGCGATCAAAACAAAGAAGGCGAAGATCAAAAGAATCAGGACCAGCAAAACCAGGACCAAAAGAATCAGGATCAGCAAAACCAGGACCAGAAGAATCAAGACCAGCAAAATCAGGATCAACAGAAGCAAGGAAAACAAGACGACCAGCAGGAATCAAAAAGTGAAGACGGCAAGCGCGATGAAGAAAAGTCAGAAGATGAAAAACTGAATGCCGAACAACAAAAAGGCGACTTTAAAAAGAATCAACAACAGTCTGCAAAACAACAGGCAAAAGAGCAAAAAGATGCCAAAGTCAGAGAAGCTGAAGCTCTATTAAGAAAAATGGGCGATACTGAGAAAAAAGTCAGAGAGTACATTCGCCAGAAAAGAGCTGAACAAATGGAAAAGGAACTCATGAGGAAAGGCATATACGTTGAGCCGGGGGAAAATAAATAATGCGCTTGCTTCTATTTCTTGTCATCTTTACTAACAGCTTACTTGCTCAGGAATTTTATAAGTATGAAATTTCACCGGCACTGGTTATGGAAGGTGATAACATCGCCTTAAAATTTACTGCGAAAAGAAGTGTCGATTTCCACAAAAACTTTCCCAAAGTAGATGCGCTCTCTTATCGCGGAGCTTCGCGTGGTCAGCAAATTATCAATAATTACCGCGAAAGCAGCGTCACTTTAAACTTCCTGGTAAAAAAATCCGGCAGCATTACCATACCTGCTCTTGAAGTCACTCTCGATGGCAAAATCTACAAATGTAAAGAGCGAACATTCAAAGCCTGGCCTGCTAAAATTAATACAGGTAACAATGAAGTTATCCAAACCAGGATCCTCTATAACGGTAAAGAAGAGTTACCTGAAAAGATCTATACCGGACAGTCCTTCACTGTAGACTATGAAGTCAGTGTCCTCGGTACCTGGCGCTACCTGGACCGCAACACATTCAATGATTATCGACCAAGTATAAAAGCGGAGAACTTAAACTTACAGGTTCAAGATCAAGACCTGAATCGCTACATCTATTTTAAAGAGTTCGACAGCTCAAGAGTCATTGATAATGTTCCTTATAGAACGCGTACTTACCGCTACACAATGTCACCCGTAAAAAGCGGCCACTACAACTTTAGGATCGAACATAATGTCATCGCTATTCAGAGAACCCCAGGCCTGCCTCGTAACCGCAGTAAGGAAGTCGAATTCAACAAAACTCAGCCTTTGAATATTATTCCCATACCCGCTCCTCCGGCCAATATGAACTTCCTCGATCTGACTGGTAAATGGCAGGTCTCCGCCAAAACAAGCAAACCTCAGACGAAAACCGGCCACACTTTTGAATTGATCATCAGTGTTAAAGGAAGTGGCGGCGACAAAACCCGCCTTAGTGCGCCAAATCTAGAAATCCCCGGCTTCGAAATAGAGCCCAGACCGGACATAAATACCGACAGTAACCCTGCCACTATAAAGTATGCCATGCGTGCTCTTCATCCCAAAGCAAAAATCCCAGAACTTGTCTTCGGAACCTTTGACCATGAACTCGAAAAATTTGTCGAGCATCCAGTAAAAGCAGATATTAAAATCACCGGGAGCGCTCTAAAAATCCAAAAACCAGTCGTTGACCCGGCACAGCAGATGGAGATACCCCTACCGACAAGCAATAATTCAGAATACATGCCGCCTCTGGTATCCCTAAACTCTCAGGTAAGCCGCCCACTGCTTTTCAATATCTCCCCCCTTTGGTATATCGCAGTTTTCACTTTCCCTCTACTTTTTCTGGGTCTATACCTCACCCTGAATCGCGATCAAACTAAAAAAGCTAAAACCGGCAAAAAGCGTGCTTCACTGATTAAAGAAATTCGTAATCTATGTAAGACTATTGATCAAAACCAGGATCAAAGCCTGGTGAATTCCCAAGTGCTGCCTTTACTGGCCGAGTACAATAATCTGCCTCAAGGAACAACAGCAGATGAACTCATCGACCACCTTGAGGACAAAGAGCTGGCAAAAATGCTTCAACAAGTCTCTCACTCGGAATTCCTGCCAACTTCAACAATTAGCAATAACCTTAAAACAATCACTGCCAAACTGGCTAAACTAACCGTGATTCTCCTCTCTTTTTCCCCGGCTTTCTTAAAGGCCCAAAGTCAAACCGCTTTTGAACTGTACCGTACGGCACAGTATGAGGCCGCTGCCGAAGCCTTCTGTCAGGAATTGTCGACAGAACAGGACGACGCTTCACTGCATGCTAATCTTGGCAATTGTTACTTCATGCAGGAAAATTACTCTGCAGCCTTAGCTTCATATGAAACAGCCTCAAGACTCTCCCCTGCAAATAGCCAAATAAGATCTGCATTGAACGCCACCCTCAAAATCATGAAGATCTCCAGGGAACAGGAGCTTTTTGCCATAAAAGATAGAATGCGCCCAGATCAGTGGCTCAAAGTGGCCATTGCAACCTGGATTCTTTTTTGGGGAATTATGACGATCCAACTCTGGAGGAAAGTTCCAGGAAAACGCTGGACTGCAACATGGGGTGGAGCTGTAGTGTGTTTATGCCTGTTGATTTACGCTTCTCAAAGCAACAAGCGCTATAAATCCGGTCAGTATCTGATAAAACACGATACCAGCCTTTTACAAAAGCCGGAAGCTGGAGCTGTCGTCGATAAAACTCTTCCCAAAGGCGACATAGTTATCGCTCAACAGCAAGAAGGCGACTACCTTAAAGTCATTGTCAACGAAAGTGCCCTTTGGCTGCACTTAAAAGACACCTATAAAGTCTGGTAAAAAGGGCTCTGAAGCAGAGCCCCCTGAAAATTCTCTACTTGAGATTTACTTGCACTTTTTCTCCTGAAGCTTTTACTCCAGTAAATGTTTGACTCTTGCCTGCATCGGGCTCACTCACAACTACCGTGTAAGATGCGCCTTTCTTGAAGACTTTAGGTGTAAACTTATTGCTAACATTTCTCACCGTGTAAAGCACCTCTCTATTACTCTCATCAATCACTTGAAAGACGGGTTTTGAAACCCCGTTCACTGAAAATTCAGGAAGAGTTCCCAAAGCCTTACGAGAATAATTCTGCATCATATTAATCGTTCTTGGCCACCCAGGAAACTGATCATCAGCAACCGCTTTTTCGGCGTCGAAAAGAAGTTTAAAACATTCCATCTTTATTTCACCGGACGCCCTTTTAAATGTGACCAGGCCATGACCGGATGCCTTATCGTGAAGCCTTTCTAAAACAGGCTTACGGTTCTTCTTTTCAGGGTTTCCTATCGCATAGACTGAAACCTTATTTCCAAAACCTTCTTCATAATCACCAGTATTCGCTAGATTATCGATACGGTTCTTTACTTGACGACCTTCTTTATCCGGCCTCCATGATCTTGGGTAACCGGCTGCAATTGATGGTACACAAAACGAAAAACCAGCATCGCCAAACTCATCGATACCATGAAGAATTATAGAAGATAAGTGCTGATCTCCGGCATACATAAAACCATAAGCACGACGGATAACATCCAGAGCTTTATTCCTGCCAGTCTGTGGCCAACCATTTGAGTCAAGGTCTGCATGAATATACATTTGGTTCGATCCATGATAATTGGCTAGATTAGCAAAAATTGTTGCAGAAAGAACACACTTCATATCGGCACCTTTCCAGTCTTGTCCCCACTCTTCCAGAAACTTAAGCTGCCGCTCGCCGAGAAGCTTAGCCTTGGGATGATCAAGTTTAGAAACATCGTAATTTTTATCTACCATGTGATCCGGGCGTCCTTCCCAGGTATTTACCAAATCTTCTGGGCCTGTCTTAAACATACGGTCGGCAATAATCGCAAAACTGACGCGACCATAAACCATATCACCATGATAAACTGAAATATTTCTCAAAAGCGGTGTTGGATCATGAGCGTCTGGATGATGTGATACCTGCGTGCGATGAACAGTATTTACAAAATCTGCGTATTGTGCATATCCACCTTTTGAGTGATTCTTATAGCCACCGATAACTTCCTTACCGCCAGCGCCCCAAATATTTCCGTGATAAACATCATGGTCATCCGGTAGAATGATTGATGGGCGGTCTTTCATAAGATCTCTGAAAGCCCAACCAAACAGATAATATTTTCTTAGGTAGTTAACAAGTGAAGGGTCGCCAGGTTCACGGATAATACCATAACCTCCAACGCCTTCATAAATTTGATCTCCTGAGAAGAAAAGTACATCCGGATTCTGAATCGCAACATTCTCTGCAATCTTCTCATTCGGGAATGCATAATCTTTATTACCGGTAAAACCTGCAACAGTTAGATCCTTACCAATAGGGTCTTTGCGAATTGTTCCTTCCCAAGTATGATCTTTTCCTTCAAAGTTGTAGACAACTCTATAGTTTTGATCTTTTGAATCATCCCAATTTTCAAGACGGAACTCTGCCGTTCTTGACTGCGGATGAATAGCCGCAATTGCCTTCGTTATATAACGACCATTTTCATAAACCTGAAGAGCAGCTTCTTGAGAATCCAAAGCACCAATTGGAGCTATCAGAGCTACCATTTTGACGACCTCACGACTCAAGGTATACTGAGTCCAAAGAATAGGGCCAAAAGTCTGCTTGGAATTTTCCAAAACTTTATCGCCCTTGATGATCCAATTATCAAGCCAGACTTTACCCGGAGCCCCTTTATCGCTGGTAAAAGCATTGGCAAACGCGATGTTACCAGCAAGATTCCCTGTTACAGTTTTACTGACTTTGCCTAATGCTCCACTGTCACCAACTGCAGTTAAAGTCAACTCAGTCTTGCCATTGCTAGTCTTACCTGACAACTTTAACTTTACAGAATTGACCTTAGCAAATTTTACTGCTGCTTTAGAGTCCTTAATAAAAAGATTCCCATCACCGTCAATTCCGGCATTTACCCCACGGCCAAAAAGAAGCGAACTGCGGTAATCTCCAAGCTCACTTTTAACACCAATGCTAAAACCAGTAGACTTCAAAGTCCCTTCCAATGAACCAATCTCAGCTTGGATTTCAAAAGAGCCATCACCATCTCCCAATTGGTGAGTTAAAGAATGAATACTGCTTCCTGTTCGAGGCAATACAGTTTCCACTCTGCCATTTTGCAGTTTGAAGCCTTCCATAGGATTACTCCACAACTCAGCAGCTATAAAATAACGACTACTGCCGTATTCAAAAGTAAACTCCTGCTCTGCCGCCCCCAAAGATAAGGACATAAATAAGATTAATAGCCAACGCATATATACACCTTTATTTTTATTTCAAAATAATGAACACATATAAATATTCGCAATATGCGAAATAATCTCGCAGCAATTATAAAGAAAAACTGACTCTTTTACATAAGTAAAAAATTCATGATCACGAAGACAAAGCCAAAACATAAGATATTGATTTATTTAGTACGCTTTTGTACAATTATGCAGCATAAATAAGGGCAAATTTTTATGAGAACATAAAGGGAATTGTATAAGCCTCGAAATGAAGGGGTTTATCTTCACGCATATAATCACACTGTCGCTATGAACTATGGAGAGCTTCCGCTTAATGATACTGAGAAAGAGGCTTTTCAAAGGATACTTGAGAGACATCTTTTAAACTACAATATCGACCTGATAAGCTTAGTTATTATGGGCAATCAATTTCACATGTTGATTTATTGTCATCCGGATAAGTTGACGCCAAAGCAGGCAGTAAAAGCTTACAAGAAATTTCACAATGCAAAAAAGGAACTGAATGAAACTGACTGGCGTATTCGGGATTTAATCAAGCACTCAAATAATTTCAGCGAGTTCATGCGTGAAGTGCAAATGACTTTTTCAAAATGGTTTAATAAGTCCAGACCTTACAAAAGACAAGGCGCTCTCTGGCAAGACCGTTTTCAATGTCAACTTATTCAGTCAGATGTCTACCTTTGGAGTTGCTTACAGTACATCGAAATGAATCCGGTTCGGGCAAAAATATGTCATGATCCGACAGAATACAAACACTCAACTTTTGGACGTTAGTCACAGACTGAACGGCATCCGTATAGACCTGATTTTATGAAGCATATTCTTAAATTGGTTGGCGATGATGTCAAACTGGAGGAGTTCCGACAGTATATGCATTCAAAAATGAAAATCTCAATTATCCATGAAAAATGGGATCTCACCGAAAGTGAAGCAGCTAAAAAAGAAATAGCTCAACTCATTGAACAGGAAAATGCTGCACTTCAAGAATTTGATCTGCAGGTCATCACTTTCAGTAAAAAGGATTGGAAAACATCCAA